>JAUXIQ010000134.1 GCA_030620925.1 Nitrospinota bacterium | reverse complement strand
TCGAGGGAAGGAATCCCTCCATTATTCTGTAGTGTTTCAGTGTGTTCCGCTGCTTGATATCTTTGCTATCGGATAATTCAACTGAAACCCGTAACCACTTATTTGAATTTATCCCGGGTGATTTCTGTTGTAGGTGTATTACGGGTTATAAGAAGAGATAATTTCCCGCACGGCCCGGTTCAAGGAAACGGTACTAATACTAAAGGGCGGATTTTAGCTAAGGTTAGAGTAATGAGCATATATCTTATTACCGGAGGAGCCGGATTCATAGGCTCTAATTTAGTGGAGGCGCTGGTCGAGCAGGGCCGCAGGGTGCGGGTGCTGGATAACTTCAGCACGGGCAGGAAGGAGAACCTGGTCTTCCCGGACCTGGGGGACGTGGTAGGCAAAGGGCTGGTGGAGCTGATAGAGGGCGACCTGCTGGATGAGGAAAACTGCCTGGAGGCTTGCCGGGATGCTCAACTTGTTTTCCATCTGGCGGCCATAGGGTCTGTGCCCAGGTCCCTAGAAGACCCTACCTATACCAACGATGTTAATATAAGAGGAACTTTAAACCTGCTTTTAGCGGCACGCAATGCCGGAGTAAATCGGCTGGTCTATGCCTCTTCGTCGTCTATATACGGTAATTCAGGCGATGCACCTAAGATTGAGACACAGGCTCTCCTCCCGGCTTCTCCCTATGCCATCTCAAAGCTGGCCGGCGAGCAGTATTGCAAGGTATTCGCAGAAGAGTATGGTCTGGAGACCGTCAGCCTGCGCTATTTCAACGTATTCGGCCCCAGTCAGGACCCGCAGTCCCGATACGCTGCGGTCATTCCGAAATTCATCGGGCAGGCCCTGAAGGGGGAGCCCCTCGAAATACATGGGGACGGTGAACAGAGCCGCGATTTCACCTACGTGGACAATGTGGTTCAGGCAAATATATCGGTTGCCGATATAAAGGGTATCGGGGGAGAGGTGTTCAACGTTGCATGCGGAGCACGCATAACCATCGATGATTTAGTGGTGCATCTGGAAGCCGTTTTGGGAAGAGAGCTAGCCAGAGAGTATACCGAGGCCAGGCCTGGAGACATCAGATGCAGCGTGGCGGATATATCCAGAGCGAGGGCGCAGATCGGCTACGAGGTGAAAGTAGACTTCAGTGAAGGCCTGTCAAGAACCTTTGATTATTTCCGCAGGAGCATGTAAGCGACCTGGCCCGACTCCGAGGCCGGTCTCTAACGGCGCAATAGTCTCTCGCAGTTTAAATGCCCTCCGCAAGATAAACATCTCGATGTAACCTACGTAGAGGGATATTACCATGAAGCAGTCTCGGATTACGCAAAAGCAATCTTCCCACGAATCGGGCAGCCGTTTTACGGGTTCGATACGCTCCAGGATCGAGGAAAGTATAGAGGTCAAAAAAGGCCTGTTGGAACGCATCAAGATGATTGAGGAAATAGCACATTTGATAATTAACGCCTATCGGAACAATGGCAAGATTTATCTTTTCGGCAACGGGGGCAGTGCGGCGGACGCCCAGCATATAGCGGCTGAGCTTTCGGGCAGGTTCTACATGGATAGGAGTGCGTTGCCCGCGGAAGCCCTTAACGTGAATACCTCCGCGTTAACCGCCATCAGTAACGATTATTCCTTTGACAAGGTTTTCGCAAGGCAGATCGAAGCCAACGGGAGAAAAGGGGACATAGCTGTCGGTCTTTCCACCAGTGGCAATTCCAAAAACATAATAGAGGGATTGAGGAGCGCCAAACATAAAGAAATGTTGACCATCGCCCTCACCGGGGAATCGGGTGGAAAAATAAAGAAGCTTGTCGATCGATGCCTTTGCGTGCCCTCTGAGGATACTGCGAGGATACAAGAATGCCATATCATGGTGGGGCATATAGTATGTGAGCTTGTGGAGAGGGAGTTGTTCGGTGAAAAGGCGTGAATGGATGAAAATTAACAGGATCATGGACGTTTTAGAAAAAACAGGTTATCGGGTATTAACTTATTCCTATACCCTGGCAGTTCGCTGGAGGGATAAGAGCATTTTTGACACCGTTAATGAATATAAAGACAGCTCACTGGTGCTTAATTTAGGTTCCGGGCCGGGACTCTTTGACCAGTATATTGAAGTAGATATGTTGAATTTAGACATCGATGAATCAAATTCTCCTGACGTGGTAGGAGATGCCCATGATATGCCTTTTGCAGAGGAGTCTTTTGAATGCATCTTCTGCAATGCCGTACTGGAGCATGTCCCCAGACCCTGGGTCGTGGCGTCTGAGATTGGCAGGGTATTGAAAAGAGGAGGCCACGTCTGCGTAAACGTTCCTTTCCTGCAGGTAGGGCATACGCAGCACGATTACTACAGGTTCACGGTGGAAGGGCTGAGAACACTTTTTTCTGATTTTAAAGAGATAAAGAGCGGTGTGAGCGCGGGCCCGTTTTCATTCGTAACCGTCTTCATAAGCAGCTATATATCCTCATTTTTCAGTGGGCGGGCGCGGAGCTTGGTGGGGCTGATAATTAATTTCATAGTTTTTCCTCTGAAATATCTGGATATTGTCATCAGAAACAAGAATATGGGTGAATTTGCCGATGCAGTCTACTTCGTAGGAATCAAGGAATAGTAATTCACAATTTTGTTGAAATGTTTTTAGAGATTACGACCCGGCGGGAGTTTTCAATTTGTCTATAGTCAAGGACAGTAGCATTACTTTCTTTTCCCTGCTCCTGGTCTTATTGGCCGAGGTGGTCTGGGGAGTTATAACCGCCCGCACCCTGGGGCCCGCGGGCAAGGGGATACTTGCCGTCGCAATATTTTATCCCATGGCGTTTTTCACCATAGGGCACCTGTCGATTAACATGATGAACATCCACTACGTGGGCAAGAAAGAATACGCTCTGGAGAGATTTGCGGGCAACTCGCTCTTTCTTTCACTGGTTATCAGCGCCCTGTTGTATGCCCTGTTTCTGGCCACGCTTCCTTTCTTCAGCGATACTCTTTATAAGGGGGTTCCTTCTCAATTTTTATATCTTGCGTTTGCCACTATTCCCCTGGCGCTCATAATGCACTATTTCAGGTCCATCCTGCAGGGCGTCCAGAAAATTTTTCAATTCAACCTGGTGAACCTGTTCAGCGGCCTGGCCAAGCTGTTGATCGTGGTGCTGCTGGTCATCCTCTGGCGTTACGGGGTGATGGGGGCACTTTTAGCGGCCGTCATAGGTTTCGGATTCGGGGCGTTCGTCGGTCTCAGTTACACGAAAAAGATTGCACCCGGAAAATGGAAGGTGGATAGGGAGCTTTTAAAGAAGCTGGTTTTCGGCGGCTCAAAGCTGCATATCAGCAGTATTTCCACGTTCCTTTACGGATATATGGAAATAGCCATGGTCAATTACTTCCTTTCGTCGAAGCAGGTGGGCTATATCGCCGTTGCCATCGCCGCCAGCCGGATGATGTTTCTTCTGTCGCAGGCCGTAAGCACCGTGCTCTACCCGGAGGTCTCCAAAAAAGAGATGAAGGAGGCGGAGCATGTAAACAGCGTGGTGTGCAGGAACGCCTTCATGCTCATCGTCGGCGCCACCGTTTTGACGGTGGTTTTAGCAAAACAGATAGTACTCATATACGCGGGCGGAGCTTTCCTGCCCGCCGTCCTTCCCCTCAAGATTATGTTGGTGGGCACCGGCATGTCCACTTTCGCTCAGCTCATGTCCCCCTTATGGGTCAGGAAGGGGTGGTTCTGGCAGTTGAGCGCACTGGCGTTAATGATGTTGGTCGTAAACTTTTTGCTCAATATTTATCTGATTCCCAGGTATGGACTGGTGGGGGCGGCCTGGGCCAAGTCTTTGACTTACGCAGCGGGCTTCATACAAATCTGCATCGTATATTTCATTTTCGTCGATAAACGATTCTGGCATGCTTTTATTCCGCAGCGGTCGGATTTCGAGCTGTATAAATCGGCATGGCGCAGGTATGTTTTGAAAAAGGACGAGGCGGCGATAGTAGCATGAGCCGCTGCAACCGTTGTCGGCTTTGAACTTAGAGTCTCTACAATGAACGGATGTTTTCTCATCTCTTAAATTTTGATCGAGGTGTTAAAACGCGATGAAGATACAAAAAGTTGTCGATAATAATAAGGAAGCCATGCGGTTATCCGACTCAGGCGATTTTCCGTCCGTGGTCCTTTTGGATACCACCAACTATTGCAACCTCGCCTGCTCTATGTGCGGCCACCAGGTGATGGCCCGCAAGAAGGGCATCATGGACATGATGCTCCTCAGAAAAATCGTGGACGAGATCGTCGAGGTGGATAAAGACATCCGTGTCTGGATGGTCTTTTTCGGCGAGGCGCTTATACTGCGCTACAAGCTCTACTGGATGATCCATTACGCCAAGAAGAAGGGCCTGACTGACGTGGTGATTAACAGCAACGCCAACCTCCTGGACGAAGATGCCTGCCGCAGCCTCATCGAGTCGGGACTCGATGCCATTTACGTGGGCATAGACTCCTTTTCGCCAGAGACATACGCCAAGATAAGAGTCAAGGGCGATTACGAAAAAGTTGTGGGGAACGTCAACCGGTTGCTCCGACTGGAAAAAGAGATGGGCGTGGACAAGCCGAAGGTCTTCGTGCAGTTCGTGGAGATGGAGGAGAACGCGCATGAGATCGAGGCGTTCACGAAATACTGGGCGGAACGAGGCGCCACGGTCAAGATAAGGCCCATGGTTAGCTGGGCCAATACGGTTGAGGCGAAGAACCTGACCTCTGAAGACCGCCATCCCTGCTACTGGGCCTTACGCACCATGAACATCTGCTGGGACGGGCGAGCGGTGCTCTGCGCCGTCGATTTCGACGCAAAGTACGTGGCGGGAGACCTGAACCATCAATCCGTGCGAGAGGTATGGCAGGGTCAGCTCGAGTCGATTCGCCAGCTTCACCTGAGTGGAAATTACGATGAGCTGCCTCCTTTCTGCGCACAGTGTAAGGATTGGCAGGCGGCCAGCGCGCAGTTCTTAAGGACAGAGTAATAAAAAAGTTTAATGAGAGAAACGTCCGGTTTGAATGCGATTCAGATAATAGATTTAAAAGGGTTTTGTGGAAAAGACGAGGATTTTATCGCTCAATACGTGAATTTAAGAAACAGTTATGCAGACCTGCTCCTGACGTCGCCTGTAGAAATCGATGAGACCAGGGAATGGTTGAAAAATGCAGATATAGAGATAAGGGGGATAGTCGAAGATAATATATTATGCGGGGTTACGATTTTGTATTTAAACAGGCATGGGGAAGTCGCCTTTTTCGTCAGGGAACCCGGCAGGGGGTTCGGCACCAGACTCCTTGAAATAATTGAGAGGGTGGCTTTAGAGAAAGGCTTAACGAGTGTTTGGGCGTGGGTTCTTCATGATAATCATATAGCTCAAAGGGCCTTTGAAAAAAACGGTTATCTCAGAGAAGGAACCGCCGAAAGAGAGTTTAACAATAGATTGTTTAAAGGGTTTCGGTTTGGAAAAAAGTTGAAACCTGCGGGTAAAGGGGAAAATACTTGAGTGAGATTAAACATATACCGGAGGAATACAACTTCAAAGAAGGAGCGGAAGAGTTCCCCCTGATGGTGGTGGCATCGGTTACTTACGTCTGTAACGCAAGATGCCCCCACTGCCCCTACACCAATTCCGAGATACGTAAGGATTATGCCAATACCCCCTTCATGCCGGAGGATATCTTCAAAAAACTTGCCGATGAGTGCGGGCGGTACGAGTCTTTTATACGGCTTTCGGGGGGCGGCGAGCCCCTTTTGCATCCGCAGATTTTAGACTTGATCGAATACGCTAAATCGGCGGGGGCGCGTATCGGGTTGATAACCAACGGGTCACTGCTCACCCCGGAAAAGGCCGATCGCCTCCTGGCTTGCGGAGCGGACACCATCGAAGTCAGCGTGGATGCGGCCGACCCGGAGACCTACTCGAAAGTGCGAGCCGGGCTCGATTTCGCCACGCTCGTGAAAAATATCGATTACACGCTGAAGCGCCGGAGCGAAACCAAATCGGAGTCCAAAGTGGTGGTCAGCGTGGTGAACCAGAAGGCCGTGGAAGACCGGCTGAAAGAGATCGTGGAATACTGGAATAAGCTGGTGGATA
>JAUXIQ010000100.1 GCA_030620925.1 Nitrospinota bacterium | reverse complement strand
GAGGGTAATTGAAAACAGCAGTATTTGTATCATAATGAAACACAGCGCAATCCACAACCCAGATATTGTAGCATTATAACACTTCCTTTCCGATGATGACAAGATAAAGTATCTAAATGACACGCACCTCATTGAATATTTTACATAGATTGGAAGGGCCAAATCAATTTTAATTTAAGGATGAAGGTTAAATTCTTAATTATTTCAATGCTTTAAAGTTTAAGACTGTTTTTTTGCTGGTCGGTCTTGTAAGGAACCATTTTTGCATATGTTTATAGGGAACTCTTTTGCGATTTAAATGGGCTTTTTATTAAGGGAAGGAAGATATGTCCTATTTCGCTGGAATCGATATCGGAACTGTCAGCATAAAAGCGGCCCTGTTGAGAACGAACGGGGATGAGCTTCCGCCGACGGAAGCGATCAACCGTGCAGGGTTCAGGGTGATGGGCGGGGATGCCGAGATCGATGCGGGTTATTCGTTCCCGACCCTTGTCTCTGAGTACCGCAGGATGCGGGGCCAACCTATCGATGCCGCGCGTCGAATACTCGAAGAGATTCTTTCGCTGGTGCCTCAGGAAGAATTGAAGGGCATACGAATAGTGGGAGCGGGAGCTAAACTGGTGGGAGGAATCCTGGGCGCCAATGTCGAAAATGAGTTTAAAGCCATAACCCGGGGTACCGAGGCCCTCTACCCTGACGTTCGCACCCTGTTTGAAATGGGTGGACAAAACTCTAAATATATCAGATTTGAGCGGGATAGGGCATGGGGCCGAATGGGAATAGCGGACTACGAGACGAACGGCGATTGCGCCGCGGGTACAGGCTCTTTCATGGACCAACAGGCCCTGCGCCTTAAATACGAAATAGACGAAGTGGGGGCAATCGTTCAGAAAACCTCCAAAGCGGCCAAGATAGCCGGCCGCTGCTCTGTGTTCGCCAAATCCGATATGATCCACGCCCAGCAAAAGGGCTATCTACCGGCTGAGGTGCTTAAGGGTCTGTGTGATGCCGTCGCCCGCAACTTCAAGGGTGCGATCACCAAGGGGAAGAAGATAGAGCCGGTCATAGCTTTCACCGGCGGTGTTGCTGCTAACGCCGGTGTGGTGGCGGCAATGGAGGAGGTGTTTGACCTGAAGGAGGGAGAGCTCTTCATACCCGCCTATTATGCCTGGCTGGGGGCCCTGGGTGCTGCGCTGATGGAAGCCGAAGCAAGCGGTGGCGAAACGGTATCGGCTCCGGCCTCCATACGAAACCACGAACAGGTCGATCAGTTCCCGGTAAGTGATCCTCTATCCATGGACAACGTCCTCCTCCTGAGAGACAGGGTGAAACCTTATAATTTACCTGATGACGGGCAACCGGTAGATGTCTATCTGGGGATAGACATAGGCTCTGTGAGCACTAACCTGGTGATGGCAGACGAAAACGGCGAAGTGGTTTACGAAATATATACCCGTACCGAAGCCCGGCCCATACAGGCTGTGGCCCGCGGGCTGGCGGAGATGCGGGATGAATTGGGCGGCCGCGTCAGAGTGAAAGGTGTGGGCACTACGGGTTCCGGCAGGGAGCTCATAGGGCAACTGGTGGGCGCCGACACAATCAACGACGAAATTACCGCCCACAAGACGGGCGCCAACTATATCGGCAATAAGCTGATCAGCTCGGAGGCGGACACCATTTTTGAAATCGGCGGACAGGACTCCAAGTTCATAAGCCTTGATAACGGTGTGGTTGTGGACTTCGCCATGAACGAAGCCTGCGCCGCGGGCACCGGCTCCTTTCTGGAGGAGCGGGCCGAAGAGCTTGAAGTCAGCATAAAGGACCAGTTTGCTCAATTGGCCCTCAGTTCTTCTAGCCCCATACGCCTGGGCGAGCGCTGCACTGTGTTCATGGAGCAGGACGTCAACTCCTACCTCCAGCGCGGGGCGAAGAAAGAAGACCTTTTGGCGGGCCTGGCCTATTCCATTGCTTATAACTACATTAACCGCGTGGTGTGGGGGCGGAGGATCGGAGAGACCATCTTCTTTCAGGGAGGAACGGCGTACAACGACTCCGTGGCCGCAGCCTTCTCCAAAATATTGAATAAACAGATAATCGTTCCTCCTCACAACGGAGTTATAGGAGCCATAGGCGCAGCCCTCCTGGCCATGGATAAGATGAAAAACACTGAAGGGGAAACAGGTTTCCGCGGCTACGAGATTGAAGATGTAGATTACAGCCTCAAGGAATTCTCCTGCCAGGGCTGCACCAATTTCTGCGATATACAGATGTTCGATGTAGAGGGAGAGAAAACCTATTGGGGTGATAAATGCTCCGACCGCTACCGTAAGCAGGCGAAGACGGAGCGAAAGCCCGTTATCCCCGACCTTCAGGAAATGAGAAATGAGATGATGTTCGGTGGGACGTTACGGCCTTCCAATTCCGGGCCCACCATAGGCATTCCCCTCACAATGTACACCTACGAGAGGTTTCCCTTCTGGCGTACCTTTTTCGAGAACATCGGCTTCAGCGTGCAGGTCTCAACCCGGACCAACAAGAGCATCGCGCATGAAGGAATAGAGTACACTGTGGCTGAACCCTGTTTTCCCATACAGGTTGCGCACGGGCACGTGGCTGAGCTTATGGGCATGGGCGTCGATTATGTTTTTCTGCCCAACCAGGTAAACGCGGAAGCCTTCGATCCGGCGGTGGAATCTCACGTCTGTCCCTGGGGGCAGACGCTGCCTTTTGTGATAGGGCGGTCGCCCTTTTTCGAGTCCAGGAGTGATATTTTTATCAAGCCCACCATCAGGTTTCGCGATGGGCGAAAAAGTGTCACCGAGGTATTAGTAAAGTTGGCCAGGAAATATAAGATTCTGAGGGATCAAGCTGAGATAGCCGTTGAGCGGGCCTATGATGCTCAGGAAAAATTTCAAGACAGGCTGCAGGATTTGGGACAGGAAGCGCTTCAGCGTTTGAAAGAGAGCGGTGAGCCGGGGATAGTACTGGTGGGGCGGCCTTACAACATTTACGATAAAGGGGTGAACCTGGACGTCCCTTCCAAGCTCCGGGACTACTACGGCATAAACGTCATCCCCATGGATTTTCTCCCTGTGGACGAAGTTGACATCGAGGATATAAACAACAACATGTACTGGAGCTACGGGCGAAAGATACTTGCCGCGGCGAGGATCGTCAGTCAGTTCCCGAACCTGCATATCATATATCTCACCAACTTCAAGTGCGGGCCAGACTCATTTATCAAGCATTTTGTCAACAACGCTTCAGGCAAACCTTTTCTTTCCCTACAGTTCGACGGGCACAGCAACGACGCGGGAATGATGACCCGCTGCGAAGCGTATTTAGACAGTAAAGGGATGTTAAGATGGTGGCAGCAAGCTCCTCAAACGGCCAGTCTTTAGAAGGACGGACTCTTTATATTCCCAGGATGACCTACACCGGCGCGCGCACCTTTGCCGCCGCCTTCAGGTCAATCGGTATTGACGCCACACTCTCCCCCGACTCGGATGAGCGCACCCTCGAGCTGGGGGGGATGTTTACTTCCGGGGACGAGTGTTACCCGCAGAAGGTCACCGTGGGAGATTTTATGAAGATCATCCAGAGCGGCGATTTTCAACCCGAGAAGACCGCTTTTTTCATGCCCACCGCTAACGGTCCGTGCCGATTCGGCCAGTATGCTCCCTATTTACGAAGACTGCTGGACGATATGGGCCACCCCGAAGCGATGGTCTGTTCCCCTTCCGCAGCTAACGGTTACGAGGGTGTGGGAGAGCACGCCGGGGAGTTGATGCGCACCGCCTGGCGGGCGTTGGTGGCCGCCGATATTATACGTAAAAAGCTGCTCCAGACCAGACCCTATGAAATAAACAAGGGAGAGACGGACCGGGTGTTTGAAGAGTGCCTCGATCTCCTCTGTGCCGTCATCGAAGTGCAGGGGATAGATCAAGAACAGCGCCTGGAAAGGATGGTGGAAACGCTTGCTGAATGCAGGAAGAAGTTTAATGCGATTCCCATAAAGTATGACTCCGAGCGGCCGCTTATCGGTGTGGTAGGAGAAATATTTTGTCGGCTCAACCGCTTCAGCAATGATGACTTAGTCAGGGTCATCGAAGAACAGGGCGGGGAGGCCTGGATGGCGGACATCTCCGAGTGGGTATGGTATACCAATTGGGGCCAGACTCAGGGGCTCATTCGCAGGGGGAAACGGTTTTCAAGAGAGATGCTTCGAGTATGGCTCAAGAACCTGTTTCAGAAGAAGGATGAGCACAGTCTGCTGGAGCCTTTTCATGAAGACTTCCTGGGTTACGAGGAGCCCAAGGATATAAAAACCGTCCTGAATCACAGTAAACCCTATCTACCCCCGGAAGGAGTACTGGGTGAAATGGTGCTCAACGTGGGTAAGACGATTTATCTCTACCATAAGGGGGCGGATGGTGTGGTGGACATCAGCCCCTTCACCTGCATGAACGGCATCACCAGCGAGGCTATCTATCCCACCGTGAGTCGCGACCATGAAGGATTACCCATAAAAATATTCTACTTCGATGGCACACAGACTGACCTGGAGCGGGATGTGGGTATTTTCCTTGAGCTTACCAAGACTTACCGGCGTCGCAAGAGCAATAAAAGGGTCCTCTCCCCTGCGCTTGTCGGCCATTAATAAAGAGCCCAATTAAAATCGAATAGACTTTTATTTCTGTAATTCACCCCCACTGCCATTTCGCACCAGTCTTCAGGTAATTGCAGGCCCTCCTTTTCCGGCGAAAGACCGCGAAATATCGCAACCACCCGCGCGCATAACCTGTGCATCATATTCACCTAAATAAATAGTGGTCTGTAATCTCCGGTACAGTTATATTTGACTAAAAGGACAATCTTAGTATGAGAAAGGTTATAGACCTATTTGAGTATATTTAACATCGAGTTAAAAAGATGATTGAAGGGGTTTTAAGAAATTTATTTGTTAAGGCGTCCAGGTTGTTTAAGCTAGTTTTTTTGCTGAGCTTGCTATTTCTATTGATCTCTTTCCCCACGCTGGACTCACTTTTCACTTATTCATCACCTATCCCTTTAGCGGGGGCTGAAGGCGGAGATGATTTTTACACCCCCCGGATTATAGATAAGGATGAAGAGAACTCCTTCCTGAATATAGTAGGAGAGACTCTCATTTACAGGCTCAGCTTCCTCTGGTTCAGAAGAATCGCTGAAGCTGAATTCTATTTTGGGGAGAACGAGACCCCAGGTCGGTATTATGCGGTTTTGGATGTCGAAGCCAAAGGTTTTGTGGGGTGGATCACCCAGCATCGGAGGCACACCTACAGATCGGAATTTGAATTGATAGACGGGGGCAGTCAACTGAGGGCCGTGTATCACAAGAGGGTAATTTCTTACGGAGAAACTGAGGAAGTGTATGAAAGCTGGATGGATTATAACTCAATGCGATATAACTGGAGGTTGCTGAAGAACGGTCTATTAGAAAAGAATGAACGCAGTGACATCCCAGAGGGTAAGATATTTTACGATGTCCTATCGGCTTTTTACAATTTTCGTCAGGGCGTGTTCGGTGAGTTAGAAGAGGGCAAGAACTACCGGATCGATACCGTTCCCACCATCAAGGGCGTTACTCATTTTGACGTCAGAGTGGCCACGAATGAGGAGCGGATAGAATTGCAAAACAACGGGGAGCAAGACTTCTACGACACGTATTTACTGATGGTTGATATCCCCAAGGAAATTTTCGATTCCAAGACGGGTGACGGCAGAATATGGATCGGCGAAGGCATGTTGCCTGTGGCCGGTCTCATAGAGAGTGTCAAAGGCGTAGGAAATGTTATCGGTACGCTGGAAGAGATAAACTTTGATCAGGATACTGAAGTAGAGGAAGTCGGGGGTGGTTAACGGAAATCACCCTGCAATTTTTCCTTCCCCTCTCCTCCCCGAGTGAAGACATAGGGTATTCGCTGGCTCAGTTGTCTATTGGATAAGACAAAATATATAGCATTGACGTTCAGATAGTGAATCGGGTGTTTTTTGGCAGGAAGGCGTTTTGAAACAACTCTATTGACGGCTTCTTTCCTCTGGCGTCCGTGATTACGGCCACCACGTCGAAGCGGCACTGCGGTTGCGTTTTAAGGCTGGGATTATGGGAGAGGAAGTAAGCGGCGAGGTGCGTCAAGCGGCTCTGTTTACGTCTGTCAACGGCAAACTGAGGGGGGATTGATCCTCCATCGCGTCTGGTTTTTACTTCTACGAAGACCAGGCATTCTCCATCTACCGCAATAAGGTCGACTTCGCCGAAGCGGCAGCGATAGTTACGCTCGACGATTTTGTAACCCCTTCGCTTGAGAAATTTCTCAGCTATCTTTTCGCCTTTCTTCCCAAGCGCTTTTCTCTCATCCTGCATATTCTCTTTCCCGCTTGAAGGAGAAATCTTTTTGGTCATACTCCATTTGGGCAGACGAAATATGTTCTTTTACCCCGCGAAACGTTTCCCTGTGCAGTATGCATGGGCCTAAGATTCTTATAGATTCCAGATGGCTTCTGGTGGGGTAGCCTTTGTTTTGTTGGAAGCCGTACTGGGGGTAGAGCTGATGATAATAGCACATGATATTATCCCTGGTCACTTTGGCGATCACCGAAGCCGCTGCTATGGACTGGCTCAGGCTGTCACCCTTGATTATGCACTCCTGATGGATGGATAATTGAGGTATGTGCAGGGCGTCTATAAGCAGTGCGTCGGGGTCGATGGGTAGGTCTAAGACTGCTGATGCCATGGCGACTTGCGTGGCCCGTCGAACGTTGATCCGGTCTACTATTTCTCTTACCGCTATTCCCACACCTACGGCCAGTGCGGTGTCTATAATCACAGGGAAGAGTTCTGCACGGTTCTTTGCCGAGAGCTGCTTGGAATCGTTGAGGCTGTCTATACTTGTCTTCGGTGGTAAAGCTACCGCCGCCGCTACCACAGGGCCGGCCAGAGCGCCTCTTCCTGCTTCATCTATTCCGACGATACATTCGGCGCCCGACTCCCTCAACGCTT
>JAUXIQ010000295.1 GCA_030620925.1 Nitrospinota bacterium | reverse complement strand
TCTACTGGAGATGATAGACGAGGCCAGGGATAAGGGCCTCGACCTCACCTTCGATCAGTATCCCTACCTGGCAGGCTGCACAGTGCTTCACGCCGTTCTTCCTTCGTGGACGTTCAAGGGGGGACCGGAGAAACTGCTCGATCATCTTCAGGACCCATCGGACCGGGCGAAGATTAAAGAGCGCCTCAGTCCTGAAGCCGGCAAAGGCGAGAATTTCGTCAAGCTGGCAGGATGGGAGGGCGTGGTGATTTCGGGCGTGCAAACCGAGAAGAACAAGCCACTGGAGGGGAAAAGCCTGGCGGAGATCGGAGATATCGTAGGGAAAGACCCCGCAGACGCGGCCCTGGACCTCCTGGTGGAGGAGGACCTGGCGGTATCCATGATAATACATCTCATGGACGAAGCCGACGTGCGGCGCATCATGCAGCACCCGGCGCAGATGGTCTGCACCGACGGCATCAGGGGCGGCAAACCTCACCCCCGGCTCTACGGCACGTATCCCCGCATCCTGGGACATTACGCCCGCGATGAAAACGTGCTGGACCTGCCCCAGGCCGTGCGCAAGGCCACCTCTCTGCCCGCGCAACGAATGGGCTTAAAAGACAGAGGGCTGATCAAGGAAGGGTTCAAGGCGGATATAGTCGTCTTCGACCATCAACGTATAAAAGACCTCGCCACCTATGAAGACCCCAAACAGTTCCCCGAAGGCATCGCCCACGTCATAGTCAACGGCGCACTCACCGTCTCCGGCGGCTCCCACCTCCGCGCACAGGCCGGCAGTGTTCTTACAAGATAAGATATGCTAAGCTCAGATATACCTGGGCCTGCCTTGGTTAAGGACGGCCACAGGAGGGAAATCTGCGAGCATACCCTCACTAACTGCTGATTTATTTTCGTCTCTCTGGTAATATAAAAGGTATCGACCCTTATTCTAAATGGAGGTACCAAGTGCCTGAAGATGGACAAAAGCTCAACCTCAAAAGAGATGAAATAGAGTGCGGAGAGGAAAAATGCAGAAAACTGGCGCTGACGACCTATGAATCCTGCTGGGAGCATTTACCGGAGGAAGAAAAAACCGGACTCAAAGACAGGATCGTGCGCCTGGCGAGAGAGCGGCAAGGGGATTTGGAGCAGTTTATACTCGTTGATGCAAACCTCAAGGGAATCGACCTCAAGCAGGTGAATCTTGCGGGGGCCAACCTCAGGCGGGCGAATCTTCAGGGGGTTAACCTCTGGAAAGCGAACCTGCGTGGGGCCAACATGGAGGAAGGGAATCTTCAAGGCATCTTCCTGGTTCAGGCTGATATTGAAGAGGCCCGGATAGAGCGAGCGAACCTTAAAGCAGCCGACCTGAGGCAGGCGAACCTTCGGGGGGCCGCCCTCAACGGCTCAAACCTTCAGGAAGCTATCTTCCTGGGGGCGGACCTCCAGGAAGCTTCCCTCTACAATACGAACCTCCGGGAAGCCGACCTCAGCGGAGCGAACCTTGAAGGCGCCTACCTCCTCGGAGTAAACCTTCAGCGAGCCCATCTGTTTGCAATAGAATATGATAGAGATACGAATTTAGTCGGGGCCGATACGAGAGATGTCGACTGGTCGAAAAACCCTTCGTTGGAACGTTTTATAAAAGACCAGCAGTACATCGATGATTTCAAAAGGAGGGCCCAGAAGAACCGGAAGCTCAAAGTTTTAGGTTCTCTCTGGTGGCTTACCTGTGATTACGGCCGCAGTTTTTGGAGATGGCTGGCGTGGTCCCTGGGCATTTCCATGTTTTTTGGATTTCTGTATGCGGGTTATGAGCTGTCCAAATATTTTAGTTTCTGGCCGCTGCTCCGAAACTTTTTTGAAAGCATGGAAAGAATAAGCCCCATAATCAGTATTACGGGGACTGCTCCCGATTCCTGGTGGACGCCATACTATTACAGCATAATAACCTTCTCTTCCATCGGGTTTGGCGACGTGGTGCCTTTAAATCTCAGTGCCGAGATACTGGTTACCATAGAGGTGTTGCTGAGATATTTCATGCTTGCCGGCCTCATAAGCATCTTCATCAATACGCTCGCCCGCCGATACTGAATAAACTCTTTCCTTGATGCATACCCATCCCGCGGCACGCCCTCCTCAAAACTTTTGCGTTGCATACTCGCCCATTCATGGTTGGGAGCATCACATCCCGCCTCGGCGGGTTCGAACCCCGTCACTTGTGGCGGGGTTTTATACTCCCTCGGCAATCCCGCGGAAGGCAAGACGAAGAATGACAGGAACGAACCCGCGAGTCCACGGCGACTTGTAGGAGCGGCATCTTGCCGCGATTAAGCCCTGCAGAGTTATTTCTTCAAGGAATATTTCTCTCGAAGTTTGTGTTTTTGAACTTTCATGGAGGCGGTGCGGGGGAGGGAGTCGGTGAATTCCACATACCTGGGCTTTTTGTAGCTGGCGAGGTTGTCTTTGCAGTAGTCGATGACCTCCTGGGCGGTGAGCTGGTGACCCTGTTTGGGCACCACCAAGGCCATAACCGCTTCGCCCCACTTGTCGTCGGGTACGCCGATGACGGCTACTTCGACGATGGCGGGGTGTTTGTAGAGGACGTCTTCTATCTCCGCAGGGTAGATGTTTTCCGCGCCGCTGATTATCATGTCTTTCTTCCTACCCGCTATGTAGATGAAACCCTCTTCATCTACCCGGCCCAGATCGCCGGTGTGGCACCAGCCGCCGGCGAAAGTCTCGCGGTTGGCCTCCGGGCGCATCCAGTAGCCTTCGGATACCGCGGGGCCTCGCGTCCATATCTCTCCCACCTGTCCCGGCGTCACGTCACTCCCCTCATCGTCCACCACCCTTACTTCCAGATGGGCGACGGCCTTGCCGACGGAGCCCAACTTTCTCATGGCGTGCTCCCAGGGCAGGTAGGCGGCCATGGGTGAGCCCTCGGTGAGGCCGTAGCCCTGGATGACTTTTGCCCCGGGAAAAGATTTCATGGCCCCTTCCAGCGTGCTAAGCGGAACGGGCTCACCCCCTACGAACAAGTACCTCAGGGAAGAGGTATCGTAATCCCCCAGGTTTTCCACGCGCAGTATCTCTTTGAGCATAATGGGGAAGAGGACGGTGATGGTGACTTTTTCCTCCTCTATGAGACTCACCACGTTTCTGGGGTCGAACCCCGTGCTGGGCATCAAGACCACACTGCCCCCGAGGTGAAACATGGGCATGGTGAGAATGATGATGGAAGCCACGTGGTAGAGAGGGCCGTTGGCCAGCACTATATCCGAAGCGGTGAAGCCGAAATCGGTTATCTGGTCGATGGAATTCCAGCAGGTGGTCTGGTGAGTGTAGAGCGTTCCCTTGGGCATGCCGGTGGTGCCGGAGGTATAGACGATGAGGTGTTTGTCCTCCAGGCCCACTTCCACCCGGGGCTCCTCTTCAGGGTAACGGGCAAGCAGGTCCTCGTAGGCCATCATTCCTTCAGGAGGGGCGCTATCCATGAGCACCAAGTTTTTGACCGTCTTGAGCCCCGGCCGCATTGTCTCTATGGTCTCCAGGAACTCCCGCCCTACGATGAGGGTGCACGCGCCGGAGTCGTCCAGCGCGTAGTTAAGCTCTCTGGCCACTAACCTGAAGTTGAGGGGGACGAGCACCGCCCCTATCTTGG
>JAUXIQ010000269.1 GCA_030620925.1 Nitrospinota bacterium | reverse complement strand
TGCGCTTTAAGACAGGAACCGTAATGTTTCTGCTGGCGGGAACCATGTTGGCCCTGCCTGCCGTATCCCTGTCTGCGGATAAGCAGAGGGTGCTTGAAGTGCGTTACGAAAACTCCCGCCTCTCGGTAAGGGCGGTGAATGCCGGGGCCGAGGCTCTGCTGAAGAAAATAGCCGCAGAGGCGAGATTTAAACTGGTCACCTCAGGATTTCCAAAGGGCGTGAAGGTAGATGTCTATTTCAAAAACCTCCCGCTGGACAAGGGTATAGACCGGATAGTAAAAACTCTCCGTAAGAAGGCCAGCGTTTCCCATATAGCCATGTTCCAAAGAGAGGAGAGTGGAAATGTCCTTTACTCCCTGCGGGTCACCTATTCCAAAAGCACCGGAGAAAGAGGGAAAACCGCTGCGCCTCCTCCCGTGGTTAAAAAGGAAACGAAGCGCTCCGGGCCGTCGTCTTCTTCCAAAACAGGAGTATCCAAAATAGAGACCGAGGAAAAAATGGAGGCGGACGCCAAGCGACAGATGCGACAGGAAATAGCAGAGAAACTCAGGAAGCAGCTCCGCCAGGAAGGATGGAGCAGGGATGAGATCGAGGAGCGCCTCCAAAAGCTGTTGGGAGAGGGCGAGTAGAGCCACCATAAAAGGGGATAAAAAGGAACGCCGCACCAAAATGACAATGAGATTCCGGGCACTGATTATTCCCTTCCTGCTGATCGGTCTTATTTTATCAGCCGACCTTTCGTTCTTATCCGGCTACCGGGCATGGGCCGAGGAAGCGAAGAGGGGAGGAACCCTCAAGGCCGCTCTCACCAGTGAAATCAGAAGTCTCGATCCGGCCAGGGTGGGGGACACCGCTTCCAGCCTTATCGCAAGTCAGATTTACGAGGGTCTATTGGAGCTTGATGATAAGCTTCAGTTGAGGCCCGGCCTGGCCGAATCCTGGGAGTCGCCTGACGGCATTACCTGGACTTTTCGCCTCAGGAAGGAAGTGCGCTTTCAGGATGATCCATGCTTCCCGGGTGGTGCAGGCAGTGAACTCACCGCCCATGACGTAAAGTATTCCTTCCTGCGCATAGCCGACCCCGCTGTGCTTTCCACGGGATGGTGGATTTTCAGGGGCAGGGTCAAAGGTATGGACGCCTACCGCCGGGAGCTCCTCGCCGCAAAAGAGGAGGGAAGGAAACCGGGGGTAATGGACGTGGCGGGGCTTAAAGTCCTGGATGACAGCACTCTCCGCATCGAATTGACAAAGCCTTTCGCTCCTTTCCTCGATCTGCTGGCCATGTCTTACGCATGGGTGGTTCCCAGGGAGGTGGTGGAGTGCCGCGGGGTGGATTTCTTCCGTCATCCCGTGGGCACCGGGCCGTTCGTGCTCGAGGAATGGAGACCGGGGGTGCACGTCCTGCTCAAACGCAACCCGAACTACTGGGGAAAGGATGAAAGAGGGGAGAAGCTGCCGCGACTGGACGGCATCCGAATAAGACTGCTGAGGGATAACCTGATGGCTTTCCTGGAGTTCGACCGGGGCAACCTGGATTACACAGGCATCCCTGAGGAAGTTTGGACCAAGGTTATGACCCCGGAGAGAAAGCTCAAGAAGAAGTACCGGAAATACCGGCTGTTCACCGCGCCCAGCCTGGACGTCCATTACTACGGGTTCATGATGGATAAGGAACCCTTCGCAGGAAATAGACTCCTGCGCCAGGCATTGAACTACGCCGTGAACCGGGAAGCTATCATCAAGCACGTGCTCAACGGGAGGGGGGTTCCGGCAAGGGGTGTCCTGCCGCCGGGGATTCCGGGCTACAGGGGAGACCTGAAAGATTACCGCTACAATTTCGATAAAGCCGCCGAGCTGCTGGCCCGGGCGGGATACCCCGGAGGGGAGGGTCTTCCGGAGCTGACCCTGCAGCTCAACTCCGGCGGCACGCTCAACGAGGACATAGCGGCGGCTGTTCAGGCAATGCTGGCGGAGGTGGGTGTCAAAGTAAAATTGATGGTGGTCTCCTGGCCCCAGCACCTGGATTCCATCGATAGGGGAAAGCCCCATTTTTTCCGGTTGGGATGGATCGCCGATTATCCTGACCCGGAAAATTTTCTGGCCCTTCTGTACGGCAAGAACCATTCCCCCGCAGGCCCCAATTCCACGCGCTACTCAAACCCCCGCTTCGACGAGCTCTACCAGCGCGCCCTTTCCCTCACCGACGGCGAAAAACGGATGAAGCTCTATATGGAAGCGGAGAGAATAGCCGTTGAGGACGCCCCCTGGCTGTTCCTCACCCACAGCGAGGTCTACCGGCTGGCTCAACCATACCTTAGAAACATGGAGGCTAACCCCATGGACATCGTTCGCTTCAAGAACGTCTGGCTGGATAAATAGTATGGACGTCATAGTGGATACCGACATAGGCGATGATATAGACGACGCACTGGCCCTGGCGCTGCTTTTGCGCTCCCCCGAGCTTGTGCTTAAGGGGGTGGTCACCAATAACCGCCACGAGGAGGAGAGGGCGCTCGTCGCTTCAAAGCTGTTGGAAACAGCGGGCCGGAGCGATGTGCCCGTCTACAGGGGAACGCCCGGCGGAAAGGGGAAACTAAGCCACGGGGAGTTCATAGAGGACTACCGAAACGCTGAGGTGGGGAGCTTTGAGGATTTTCTCCTGTTCCTGAATGGTGAAATAGCCGATGCCGCTCACAGGCCGGTCTATCTTTCCCTGGGCAGCCTCACCAATATCGCCCACGTCCTCGATCGGTTTCCACAGGCGGCGCAGCGCCTGAAGCTGGTGATAATGGGGGGCTCGATGGGCAAAGATTACAAGGGCGACGACCGGCCTCAGGCTGAATGGAACATCTACTCAGACGTGCAGGCGGCCGGGAAGGTGTTCGGCTCGGGGGCGGATATAATCATGGTCGGTCTCGACGCCACCTGGAACCTGGAACTACCCCGGGAAAAGATGGACGAGCTGACCCGTTTTTCGTCTCCGTTGAACGGGGCCCTGAGCAGGCTGATACCTCAGTGGAAGGCTTTTTACCCTGAGAGGAGGCTGATCCTCTACGACCCCTTCACGGTGGGCATATTGATTGAAGAATCCATGGCCCGATGGGAGGAGGTCTGCCTGGAGGTTGATGACGGCGGCCTGATCCTGAAAAAGGAAGGGGCCTCTAACGTCAGAGCGGCGACGGGGTCAGATAAGGAGAGGTTCCTGGAGTTTTTCGTCAGCCGCCTTTTATCTGATTCAATATGATTAAATCCAAGCTTCGTTGCCTGAACCCTGGCGTTTTATCTATAACTTCAATGTTCCCCTGGATTCTATATTCACCCTCTCCTAACCTCCCCAGCGGAACGTCCCGCGGAAGGCGGGATCAAGGGGGAGGGACTTGGAACAGAAGAAGGACCCTAACCTCACCCGCGGCAGGCGGGATCGCCCCTACCTCAAATATTCACTCTTGCCTTGAATCTTCCCTACGTCAAAGTGGGTGGGAGGTTAAAACAAAGTTCCGATTTGAATGGCTATAAGGAGGAAGGTTCCTGGTAGGTGCCGTATACCTCCTTCAGGACACTTACCATCTCCCCCAGGGTGGCGTAGGCCCTGACGCAGTCAAGAAAACAGGGCATGAGGTTAATGTTCTTCTCCGCCGCTGCTTCCTTGAGGGCTTTGAGGGTCCGGTCGACCTGAGCCTGATCGCGCTCCTCTTTCACCCGCTGGAGCTTGGCCAACTGTTTCTCTTGGGTCTGGGGGTGCATCTCGAACGTCTCTAATTCTTCCTCCTGGGGTTCTTCGTCCACGAAACGGTTCACTCCCACCACGGTTCTCTCACCGCGGGCCAGGCGCATCTCGTCTTCCAGGGCCTGTCGAGCGATATCCCGCTGAATACGCCCGCTTTCGATACCCGCCACCATACCGCCTGAGGCTTCGATCTCTTCCATGACGGCCGCCATGCGCTTCTCCATCTGGTCGGTGAGCCAT
>JAUXIQ010000337.1 GCA_030620925.1 Nitrospinota bacterium | reverse complement strand
GGGAGCCACAGGAAGGAGACCATGAGAATAAAAACCTGCGTGTAAAGTATGCCACGCTTAATAATCATTGTTTTATCCCTTTTACTCCAGAGCTGTTAAAGAGTTAAATATAACGAATTCCGCATATCTACCTATAATATAACATAACAAATAATAACTCATTTATCAACAAAGAATGCGAGAACACAATCCAGACTGAATTTGCAAAATCATGATATAAACCTTTACTATAGCTTAATAAACCATATTTCATTTGCCTGCGGCATATATATAGCTTATAATTTTCTCGATTAACTTAAAACTTCATGAGGAAGCATTTTCCCACCCTCAGGCATTCAATAAAATGCCGAAAATGCCGATGATTAATAGCGGTTGGAAATACCGCGAACCGTGACATCTTCCCGATGGAGTAAGAACATTGATCATCCCTCTTATGGATCTTAAAGCACAGCACGCGGCTATAGAAGCCGAAATAAAGGAGGCCATCAACTCTGTAATCAGCCGCGGCCATTTCATAAGCGGTGAGGAAGTGGCCCTGTTCGAAGAGGAATATGCTTCCTTCTGCGATGCCCGATATGCCGTGGGGGTATCTTCCGGAACAGATGCCCTCTATCTCGCTCTGAAAGCAATGGGCATAGGCTCGGGGGACGAAGTAATCACTGTCCCCTTCACCTTCGTGGGAACAGCGGCGGCTATAACCCTGACTGGAGCCAGGCCCGTCTTCGTGGACATTTTACCGGATACCTTCAACATGAACCCGGGCCTCCTGGAAGAGGCCATCAGCTCCAGAACAGCGGCCATCATCCCCATTCATCTTTACGGACAACCCGCCGACATGGACCCCATTAATTCTATAGCCAAACGGCACGGCCTGGAGGTTTTGGAGGATGCTGCCCAGGCCCACGGGGCCGAGTACAAAGGTATCCGGGTGGGAGGAATCTCCAGGGCCGCCTGCTTCAGCTTCTACCCATCCAAAAACCTGGGGGCTATGGGGGACGCCGGAGCAGTGGTAACCAACGATAAAGACCTTTACGAAACCCTGAAGTCATTAAGAAATCACGGCCGCAACTCCTGGAACGAGCACGGCCTTGAAGGCGTCAATGGCAGAATGGATGAGATTCAGGCCGCGGTGCTGCGGGTAAAACTCAGGCGTCTGGAGCATTGGAACCAGCAGAGGAGGGAGAATGCTGAAATCTATAATCGCCTTCTCAAAGATGTCCCTGGTATAATAACTCCGCACTGCATTGAAGGAGCAAAGCACGTTTACCACCTTTACGTAGTCAGGGCTAACACCAGGGATACCTTAAAAGACAGGTTGGCTGAAGAGGGTGTTTCTACAGGAATATATTATACCTTGCCGGTTCACCGTCAAAAAGCATACCAGTATCTGAATATGGAAGAGGGGAGCTTTCCCATATCCGAAGGGGCGGCCAGACAGGTAATGAGCCTCCCCCTCTGGCCGGGGATGAAAGTAGACTTCGTAGAACATGTAGCGGAAAGATTGAAAGCTGCGGCCGAGACCCTCTGAGGGCTGCGGGCACACCCGATATATGTGCCCGACGAAAATGCGTTACACGATACCGCCTTTAGGAGAAGAGGGTGGATAACAAAACCCTGAAAGAGAAGATCAAGTCCAGAGAAGCCAGGATAGGCATTGTGGGATTGGGCTACGTGGGCCTATCTCTGGCCGTGGAGTTCGCCAGGTCCGGTTTCACCGTAACCGGTGTGGAGGTGGACCAGAACCGAGTGGAGATGATCAATAAAGGCCTCAGCCATACCGAAGATATAACCCACTCCTCATTAAAACCTTTGGTTGATAGTGGTAAGCTCAAAGCCGTTCTTTCCTTCGATGTGCTAAACGAGATGGATTCCATAAGCATCTGCGTCCCCACCCCGCTGCGCAAAACCAAAGACCCCGACATATCCAACATAGTTGCCGCCACGGAAGAGATAAAAAAGAGGCTCAGAAGGGGCCAGCTCATCGTCCTGGAGAGCACCACCTATCCGGGGACCACCGAAGAGGTGTTGCTGCCGGCGCTGTCCTCCACCGGCCTGAAAGCGGGTGAAGACTTCTTCCTCGCCTTCTCGCCCGAAAGGGTAGACCCCGGAAACAGCGTGTTCAGCACCAGTAACACTCCCAAAGTCATCGGAGGTATAACCCCCGCCTGTGCGGAGATAACCGAGTTCCTTTATCAGCAGGTGGTGGAAAAGGTGGTGGTGGTTAGCAGTACGGGGAGCGCGGAGATGGTCAAACTCCTGGAGAACACCTTCAGGGCAGTCAACATAGCGCTGGTCAATGAAGTGGCCCTCATGTGCGATCGCCTCAAAGTGAACGTGTGGGAGGTCATAGATGCTGCCTCCACCAAACCTTTCGGCTTCATGCCCTTCTATCCCGGCCCGGGGCTGGGCGGGCACTGTATCCCCGTGGACCCGCATTATCTCTCCTGGAAGCTCAGGGCGTTGAACTACAAAGCCCGCTTCATAGAGCTGGCGGAAGACATAAACATGGACATGCCCTATCACGTGGCCAACAGAGTCGCCGAGGGCTTGAACCTTCAAAAGAAACCCGTAAACGGCTCCGAAATATTGATTCTGGGGGTGGCCTACAAAAAAGATGTCAGCGATTATCGGGAATCCCCGGCCCTGGATGTAATTCGCATCCTTCAGGATAGAGGGGCTATCGTTAAATATCATGACCCACGTATCAAATCCCTCCCCCCTGTCTATGAGGTAGAATATACCGAAATAGAAGACGGCCGTCTCCAACACTTCGACTGCGCGGTGATCATCACCAACCACAGCGACTACGACTATGGAAAGATAGTAGCCGAGTCGCACCTGGTGGTGGATACCAGAAACGCCACTCGAGACGTCGTCGAAAAGGAGAAGATAATCGCTCTGTAATCAGGAGATAAGCTTTATTGGTGTGTACGGGCTCCGTCTGTTCGGGGTTTAGATGCCGCCAGGTATTAGATAAAATTTTTCAGCCTTAAGCTCAACCCACCGATGAAAGGCGACATCATGAAAAGAAAATTCAGACGAAGCGTGCTCTACGTACCCGGTTCCAGCGAAAAGATGCTGAGCAAGTCCATCGGTCTGGACGCCGACGCCCTCGTTCTGGACCTCGAAGACGGCGTGGCCCTTTCTCAGAAAGAAGAGGCCCGCAACCAGGTATTAGATGCGCTTAAAACAGTCGACTTCGGAGACAAGGAGAAGATCGTCCGCATAAACGGACTCATCACCGAGTTCGGCCATGCGGACCTGGAAACCATCGTGGAGGGCC
>JAUXIQ010000185.1 GCA_030620925.1 Nitrospinota bacterium | reverse complement strand
GGCCCGTTTTACTGGCCATTTTTTCAGGCGTGCTCATAAATAATCCTCAATAATCCTCGGTCCGAGTTAATTTCCTTTTAAATCGGTGAAAATTTTATATGCTGCAAACACCTTTATAATAATAAACCACTCCAAAGCCCTCCTCCATCTAATATCTTTTTCCGATAACGCCGCTCATCCTTTTGATTCTGCGGGTGAACGTAAGACATATCCTGCCAATTGGAAGTACTTCATTGACTACCATCAACAATGTGCTATAGTGAGCGAAAATACTAATCAATCGTTTTACGCCATTGATGTTTTAGTCGAGATTACGAAAAGGAGAGAGCCATGGCGCCCCTCGAGGAAATAAACGAAATCGCAGACACCATCTATAATTCCGCTGCGAAAGAGTGGAAAGAGAAGGGGGGGAAGATCACCGGGTATTTCTGCTCTTACGTGCCTGAAGAAGTTCTTCACGCGGCGGGAACGCTCCCTTACCGGCTGAGACCCATAGGCTGCAAGTCTACGGCTGAGGCCGACGCGCTCATGTCTCCCTATAACTGCACTTTCGTCAAAAGCTGCCTCGAATATGCTTTGAAGGGAGAATACGAGTTCCTTGACGGGTTGATCTCTTTGAACAGTTGCGACCATATCCGCAGGCTTTACGATATCTGGAAAGAAAAGGTGGGCTGTGACTACATGCATTTTTTAAGCGTGCCGCACAAGATCAATGAAGACGCAGTGCAGTGGTTCACCGAGGAAATAGCCACCTTTTGCGACAGCCTCAAAAGTTCTTTCGATACAGAGATCACTGAAGAGAAGCTGAAGGATTCCATCGATGTCTATAACGAAAGCCGGGCGCTTCTCCAGGAACTGTACAGCTTGAGGGAGGGGGATAACCCTCCCATCTCCGGCAGCGAGACCCAGCAGGTGGTGCTGGCGGGTACGGCCATGCCCAAGGAACAGTTTAATTCAATGTTGAAAGATTTATTAGAGGAAATAAAGGGCAAGGAGGGCTCAACCGACTATAGGGCGCGACTGATGATAGTTGGAAGCGCCTACGACGACCTGGAGTTCACCCAGATTATCGAAGAAGCGGGGGGGCTGGTGGTGACCGACGGCCTCTGCTTCGGCAGCCGTTATGCCATGGAGCCGGTGGCCACGGACGGCGACATCATGTCCAACCTGGCCAGAGCATACCTGAGCCGACCGGCCTGTTCCAGGATGGCCGGGCAGATTCCTCAAATATATGGTTTTATCAAGGAGATGATAGACCGTTTCAAGGTGGACGGCGTGATTTACCAGAGGATGCGCCACTGCGATTTATGGGCCGGGGAATCGATGTATATCCATAAAAAATTAGAGGAAGATAGTGTCCCCGTCCTGACGCTGGAGCGGGAATATCAATTGAGCGGAGCGGGCCAGATAAAAAACAGGCTGGATGCGTTTTTAGAAATGGTAGAGGGGTGACAGCGATGGAAGCGAGTACCAACATATTGGAGGATATTTCGGATTATTTTAAGGCTATTGGTAAACAAATTACCGAGAATATGCCGGAAGAGAAATGGATTTATGACCTGAATACCAAATACTATGAAGACCTTTATACAGCCAGAGACAGGGGCCAGCCTGTGGTTTGGAGAAGTTTCTGCGCTACCCCTGAACTATTTTACGCCATGGATACCTTCCCCGTTTGCACTGAGAATTTATCCGGAGTCCTTTCTCTCTTGCCAGAGGGGGTAGTGAAATATCTCGACCACGCGCAGCGTTTTGTGCCGGACCACCTGTGCGGAGTCAATAAGGGCATGATCGGGGCCGCCCTGGCCGGGGATTTGCCCCTGCCCGACGCCATCGTGCACACCGCGCATCCCTGTGATTCAGGACTGGTCTCCTTCGACACCATTGCGGAGTATTTAGATATCCCCCAGTTCTGCATTGACACCCCTTATTACAAAGACGAACGGAGCTACCGATATCTGGCCAGGGAGTTGGAAAAGATGGTGTCCTTCCTGGAGGAGCATACCGGCAGGAAGCTAGATGAGGACAAGCTGCGGGAAGTGGTAGAAAACTCCAACGAGGCCCAGCGCTACTTAACAAAGATAAACGACCTTAGGAAAAACGTCCCCTGTCCCCTTTCCTCATGGTTTTTAACGCTGAACGCCAGTGCATGCTTCAATTTATCGGGAACCCCCGGGTTAATTGAATACCTCAAAAAGCAGTACGAAATAGCCAGAACAGCCGTCGAAGAAAATAAGGGCCACTTGCCGGATGAAAAGATACGGCTGGCATGGATTTACACCCCCATATTTTACGACCTGGGGATTTTCGACTGGATGGAGAAAGAGTTCGGGGCCATCGTGACCATGGATATGATGGGCCATTTCTCAGCCAACCCCATTGAGAACGTTTCGGACAGAGACTCCATATTCATGGGCCTCGCCCGGAGGTTAACCAGTGTGCCCATGGGACATCAGGCCCACGGCCCTACAGAGATATACTCCGACTGGGCCATAGAGGTATGCAGGGACTACAAAGCGGATGCAGCCATTTTCGCCGGCAACTTCGCCTGCAAGCACGCATGGGCAATAATCCAACTGATAAAGGATAAAATCTACGACGAGCTGGGTATCCCCACATTCATTTTTGACTTAGACTTCGTCGACCCCAGGATGAAATCGTCGGAAACCGTAAAGGCCCAGTTGGCGGACTTTATCACCACCCTGCTAAACTAAACAACCGGTGAAAAAACGGAGCGCAGCTTCTCAAAACGCGGCGGCGGTTCGTATTAATAATTAAGGGGGAATAATAATGGAAGCGAGCACGAATGTATTTAAGTATTTATCGGAAAACTTTAAGGCCATTAATAAACACATTGCCGAGAAGAGGCCGGAAGATAAATGGATTTACGACCTGAATACCAAATACTACGAAGACCTCTACACCGCAAAGGATAGAGGCCAGCCGGTTATCTGGATGAGCGCAGGCACAATCCCCGAACTATTTTATGCCATGGATATATTCCCCGTTTCCCCGGAAGGAATATCCTCTTTGCTGGCGGGTTCTCGGGAGGGGCTGATGAAATATCTGGACTATGCGCAGCGCTACGTGCCGGACCATATATGCGGGGTCAATAAAGGCATGATCGGGGCCGCAATGGCGGGAGATTTACCCCTCCCCGACGCCATCGTGCACGCCGCGCATCCCTGCGATTCGGGATTGGCCTCCTTCGACACCATTGCGGAGTATTTAGACGTTCCCCATTTCTGCATCGACACCCCTTATACCCAAAACGAGCGCAGCTACAAATACATGGCCGGGGAGCTGAAAAAAGTCGTCTCCTTCCTGGAGGAGCATACCGGCAGGAAGCTCGACGAGGACAGGCTGCGGGAAGTGGTGGAATATTCCAACGAAGCCTTGCGCTACCTGGCGAAGATAAACGAGCTCAGGAAAAACGTCCCCTGTCCTCTTTCTTCACTTCATTTGATGGTAACCGGCAGCTTATGCGTCAGTATGTCTGGGACCCCGGGGCTGGTCGAGTTCTACAAAAAACAGTATGAAATAGGTAAAGCCGCAGTCGAGGAAAATAGAGGGCCCATCCCTGAAGAAAAAATAAGGCTGGTTTCACTGTTCACCCCCGTCCTATTCGATACGGGTATTTTCAGATGGATGGAGAGGGAGTTCGGGGCCATGGTGGTTAAGGATGGATTGAGCAACTTTTCAGCTAACACCATCGAAGACGTTTCCGACACGGAATCCATCTTTCTGGGCCTCGCCGAAAGACTGACCTATACCCCTATGGGGCACATGGCTAACGGCCCTTACGAGATTTACTCTGACATGGTTATAAATATATGCAGAGACTACAAGGCGGATGCAGCTATTTTCGCCGGTAACTTCGCCTGCAAACACGCCTGGGCCACCATCAAGCTGGTGAAAGACAACATACAGGATGAGCTTGGCATACCCATCTTCATCTTCGATATCGATTTCGTAGACCCCAGGATGAAATCGTCGGATACCATCAAGGCCCAGCTGCAAGACTTTATTACCACCCTGTTAGGCTGAACATTCTCATAATGGAAAATACCTCTACAAACAAAAAAGGCACAGTCATCGCCGTTACCGGCAAAGGGGGCACAGGAAAGACCGTGCTCTCAGCCCTGATGGTCAAGGTGCTGGTCGGAGAAGGGAAGCAGAGCGTTCTGGCCATAGACGCCGATTCGGCGGTGAGCCTTCCCCACGCCCTGGGGGTGGAGGTAAAAAGGACGGTGGGGCAGATCCGCGACGAGGTCATCAACGATCCCGCGGCGCGGAAAGAGTTGGAGAGCCGGCATATCAGGGAGGGCATGAAGAGCTGCCTCCACCGGGGAGCGGGGTTCGACCTGCTGCTGATGGGGCGGGGCGAGGGACCGGGCTGCTTCTGCAGCGTGAACGACCTCCTGCGCTACGGCATCGATACGCTGTCAAAAGAATACGACGTGACGGTGGTGGACGGGGAAGCCGGGCCGGAGCAGATAAACCGGCGCGTGGTCCCCAAGATAGACGTCCTCATGATGGTGACCGACACATCGAGCAGGGCGTTCCGCACAGCGGGCCTCATCCAGGAAATCGCAAAAAACGACCCGGCCCTGGAGCTGGGCAAGAAAGGTCTGGTAATCAACAAAGTAAAGGGCCGCGAGGGGGAGCTGCAAGACGCCGCGTCCTCCCTGGGGCTGGAAATTTTCGGTTATATACCTGATGATGAAAATGTTACCGCCTACGATTTTCGAGGGGAACCGGTAATCGACCTGCCTCCCTCCTCACCGAGCGTAACAGCCGCAGAAAACCTCCTCAAAAAAATCGGTTTATAACATATCCCATAAGAATTTCCATCTCTTAAGAGCATCAATCCACCGCCGATGACTTCGGCGGACTGATGCGCAGGAAAACCGCGGGTATAATGGTGGCCATGATGAGCAGGCCCACTATCAGGTAAACGTCGCTGAAAGCGGAAAGGAGCGCCTCGCGACTCATCATCATTCTGAGCAGCTCCAGTGATTTCTGCTGGGCCAGAATCGCCGGGTCACCCAGTTGCACGAAGAGCCCTTTGATC
>JAUXIQ010000194.1 GCA_030620925.1 Nitrospinota bacterium | reverse complement strand
GTGGAGGGTAAAGTCCCCGACTATATTTACACGGTACATACAAAATTTTCGGTCTGCCCCCGCTGCCGGCGTATATACTGGCCGGGCAGCCATTACAAAACGATGACGGCCCGCCTGGAGAACCTTGCCGACGAGGGCACCTGATGGGGACAATCCGAGGCTGAATTAAAGTGAAAAGCTGAAACCCATGTGCTATACTTAGCGGGAATACGCTGTAAGAGGGTTCGAAATAGCTGATATATTCGTCAAAAATGATGTGAACATACCTTGTTAATAATATGGAGAGAGGGAAACTAATCACATTAGAAGGGGTGGAGGGTTGCGGGAAGAGCACCCAGATGAAGCTTCTGCGCGCCGCCCTCGAGGCAGAAGGCAAAAAGGTGCTTACCACCGCCGAACCGGGCGGCTCTCTATTGGGGAAAGAGCTCAGACGTATACTTAAAGACTCCGCTGGAACGAAAATCTCCCCTAAGGCGGAACTTTATCTTTTCCTCGCTGATCGAGCGCAGCACGTTGAAGAAGTCATTCGGCCCGCCCTGGAGAAGGGTCTTGTAGTCATCTGCGACCGATTCACGGATTCTACGCTGGCCTACCAGGGTTACGGACGAAAGCTGGACCTTGATCTGCTTAAGAAGCTCAATAAGCTGGCCACCTCTGGTATAGAGCCTGATCTGACCATAGTCCTGGACTGCGAACCCGGTTTAGGGTTCGAAAGACACCGGAAAAAGGACGATGGAAGCGAATCGTGCAGGTTCCACCAGGAGAGCCTTGAGTTTCACGACCGGATCAGGGAGGGATACAAGGACCTGGCTGCGCAGGAACCTGAAAGGCTGAGCCTGATCGATGCCTCGGGAAATATGGAAGAGGTGCATGAATCCGTGAGGCGGGCCTGCAAAGAGGCAGGTATATAATATAATGAGCGAACAACCTTCTGATGCAAAAGTAGAAAACGCCCTCGTTGTGGGCATAAAATTCAGAAACAACGCCAGGATCCACGATTATCTGGAAAACAATTGCAAACTCTCTGTCGGCGATAAGTGCATGGTTGAAGTCGAAGGAGGGGAGGCATACGGAGAGGTGGCTGAAAAGCCGCGACTCATGCCCCTCTGCAAGGTAAGGCAACCCCATAGAAAAGTCTTCAGGTTAGCCAGCGAGGAAGACGAAGCGGCCGTTGACAGCAAAAAAACCCTGGAAAAGGAGGCGTATAAATTCTGCCTTTCCAAGGTTACCCAGCGGGGACTTAAAATGAAGTTGGTCTCCGTGGAATTCCGTGACGACCAGCGCAAGGCAGTGTTTCATTTCACTGCCGACGGCAGGGTGGATTTCAGGGGTCTGGTCAAGGACCTTGCGCAAAAATTCAAGACCCGCATAGAGATGCGGCAGATAGGCGTACGGGATGAAGCTAAGCTGTTGGGCGGTGTGGGCCCCTGCGGCAGGAAACTCTGCTGTGCGACTTTCATGGACAATTTCGAGCCGGTTACCATCAGGATGGCCAAAGACCAGGACTTACCCTTGAATCCCTCCAAGATATCAGGGTTATGCGGCCGTCTGATGTGTTGTCTGTCTTTCGAGCATCAATGTTACAAGAAACTTAAAAAAGAATTGCCCTCCCCCGGAGATCGAATGGAGACCCCCGAGGGAAAAGGGATAGTGATGAAGATAGACCTCTTGAAAGAAATGGCCGTCCTGGAATTGGAGGACGGCACAAGAATAGAGGTTAAATGCGACGACCCATCGCAGCTAAGAATAATAAGATAATACTGAAGCTGCACGGATTGAAAACAACCCGCCGGAGGCGGTGATGGCTGTAGATTCTTTTTACGTAACCACACCCATATATTACGTCAACGATGTCCCCCATATCGGCCACGCCTACACCACGGTGGCCGCAGACGTCATAGCCCGCTACAAGAGGGTCACGGGAAAAAAGGTATATTTTCTCACCGGGACCGACGAGCACGGCCAGAAGGTGGAGCGCACCGCAAGAGAGCAGGGCGAGGACCCGCAGCAGCTCGCCGACAGGGTCGTGGAAAGGTTCAAAGAGCTCTGGCAAAAGCTGAACATCTCCAACGACGATTTCATCCGCACCACCGACCCCAGGCATAAAAAGACGGTGCAAACCTTTTTCCAGAAAGTCTTTGACAATGGCGACATATACCTGGGGGATTACGAGGGACTTTACTGCGTCCCCTGCGAAACCTTCTGGACGGAAACGCAGGCCCCCGACCGCAACTGTCCCGACTGCGAACGCCCAACGGAAGTGGTCAAGGAGAAAAGCTATTTCTTCAGAATGTCCAAATACCAGGACAGGCTGCTGAAGCACATAGAGGAAAACCCCGATTTCATAAACCCTGTGGGCCGAAGAAACGAGATAATCAGTTTTGTGAAGAGCGGCCTGAGGGACCTGAGCATCAGCCGCACCACCTTCGAGTGGGGGATCAAGGTACCCGCGGACCCCGGGCACATCATCTACGTCTGGTTCGACGCACTGGTAAACTATATATCCGCCCTCGGATACGAAAACGGCGAAGGAGAGAAGTTCGAAGGCTTCTGGCCCGCGGACGTGCACCTCATAGGCAAGGACATACTGCGCTTCCACGCCGTCTACTGGCCCACCTTTCTCATGTCCGCCGGGCTCCCCGTCCCCAAAAAGATCTTCGGGCACGGGTGGTGGACGGTGGAGGGGAAGAAGATGTCCAAGTCCCTGGCCAACGTAGTTGAGCCCAATCGCCTGATAGACGAATACGGCGTTGACCCGCTGCGCTATTTCCTGCTCAGGGAAGTCCCCTTCGGTCTGGACGGCGATTTCTCACACCAGGCTTTCATACACAGGGTAAACAGCGACCTGGCCAACGACCTGGGCAACCTGTTCAACCGCGCCCTGACCATGGTGGATAGATACTGCGACAGCGAAATCCCCCCGCCCGCCGCCGAAGAGGGTCCCGACCAAGCCCTCAAAGAAAAGGCATTACAGACCTTCGGCGAAGTGGACGAGCTGATGGAGCAGCTTGCTTTCGACCGGGCCCTAAAATCCATCTGGGAACTAATAGGCGCAGTCAACAAATATATCGACGAGACCAGCCCCTGGGCTCTGGCCAAGAAGGAGGGTGACAAAGAGAGGCTGGGAACGGTGCTCTACAATACCGCTGAAGCCATGAGAATGGTAACCCTGCTGGTAAACCCCTTCATACCCCAATCGGCGGAAAAGATGTGGGCCCAGTTGGGCATGGAAGGAAAGCCCGACCAGCAGACCCTTTCCGAAGCGGGCAGATGGGGGTTGCTACCCGCAGGCATCAGGGTAAATCCCGGGGAGCAGATTTTCCCTAGAATCGATGAAAATCGGGCCAGGGAAATATCCGTCAAAGTGGAGAAAGAAATGGTAGACACTAAGGGGCAGGAGCTTATATCCTTCGAAGAGTTCCAGAAGATGGATTTGCGGGTTGGAATTATCAAATCTGCGGAGAAGGTGGAAAAGGCGAAAAAATTGCTCAAACTGAGGGTGGACATCGGAACCGAGGAGAGGACCCTGGTGGCCGGAATGGCCCAGTGCTACGAGCCTGAAGACATGGTGAACAGGAAAGTGGTGGTAGTGGTCAACCTTGAGCCCGCAACCATCAGGGGGATAGAATCTCAGGGCATGATACTGGCGGCGGGAGATGAGGATAATATCATCCTGGTCACCATGGCGGGAGATATAGAGCCGGGAGCCAAGGTGCGTTGATGCACCTCTCATTACTTCTTAGTAGAGGTCCCCTTAAAAACGGATTCATATTATTACTTGAATGTTTCAGGAGAAAGATCGAGTCCCGCGGAAAGCGGGATTTTTCCTTTAAAACCACTCAATAATTAAGAGAAAATGCTGACTGATACGCACGCCCATCTGGAGATGGAAGCCTTCCGGGAAGACCTCGACGAAGTGGTGCAGCGCGCCCAAAATCAGGGGGTCACCACCATAATCACCGTCGGCTCCACCCTGGAAGCGAGCGAGGCGGCCGTCAAGCTGGCCGAGAAATATGAGTGCGTCTACGCCGCGGCGGGAATACATCCCCACGACGCCGGTGGAGCGGATGCCGCAACCCTCAAAACCATAAGGGAGCTTCTGGAGCATCCGCGGGTAGTGGCGGTGGGCGAAATGGGGCTCGATTATCATCGGGATTATTCGCCCAGGGAAAAACAGCGGGAGGTCTTCAGAGAGCAGATACGCATAGCCAGAGACGCTGAGCTGCCTATCATCGTCCACAGCCGCGAGGCACACCCGGAAACCTTGCGCATACTGGAAGAGGAAAATGCGCGAGAGGTAAAGGGCATCATGCACTGCTTCTCAGGGGACATGAAGCTGGCCGAAAAGTGCATCGGGATGGGGCTGCTGGTATCCTTCGCCGGCCCCCTCACCTACCCCAATGCACGAAAACTGCAGTCCGTGGCTTCTTCACTGCATCTGGATAACACAGTGGTGGAAACCGACTGCCCTTATCTTTCCCCGCAGGCGGTTCGGGGTAAACGCAACGAGCCGGCTTACGTGCTCCACGTGGCGCAGAAACTGGCTGAGCTGCAAGGGTTGACGGCGGAGGACGTCGCAAGGATCACCACCCTCAACGTGCACCGACTGTTGGGCGTGGGTGAGATAGAGAAAGAGGGGCAGCTCGCATACCGGATACGCAATTCCCTTTACCTGAACGTTACCAACGAGTGCACCAACCACTGCACGTTCTGCATGCGCTTCTTCACCGATTACGTCAAGGGGCACAACCTGCGTCTCCAGAGGGACCCCACGGTGGAAGAGCTGTGGGAAGCGATCAAGAACGCCGATGGGGACTACGAAGAGGTCGTCTTCTGCGGCCTGGGAGAGCCCACCCTGCGCCTGGAGGTGGTCAAGGAACTGGCGAAAAAGC
>JAUXIQ010000360.1 GCA_030620925.1 Nitrospinota bacterium | reverse complement strand
TGAAGAGGTGGATGCCTCGGTGGCCGCTCTCACCTCGCTGTTGGAGCCTATGATTATGGTGGTGCTGGGTGCGGTTATCGGAGGTTTAGTAATAGCCATGTTCCTGCCTATTTTCGACATCGCTTCTCTCGCCGGTTGATGGCTGAATAATTTTTTAGGGTGGCGGCGCATTTGGAACGACGACAGGTCTGATACGCGGAGTATCCGGGCGCGAGCCGGCGGAGGTCGATCATCTATCACTCTCATCCAATTCGATAGACGGTTGAGATTCTGAAAATATCGACCAGATACCCGAGAGGTCGCGGTGTGAGCAGGACCAAACGGATAGAGAAAGAACCCACCGAGCAGGAACTGAGGATAAAAATACAGTTTCTCATGGCTTTCAGGGTGGTGCTGATCACCACCTTTTTAGGCAGCATTATCCTGTTTCGCCCCCCTCTCACCGAGACTTCCCTCATATTTCCCATCAGCCTCATTATTGCTATAACCTGTGCGCTGACAATAGTTTATGCCATGATGCTGCCGCGCGTGAAGCGGCTGATTCACTTCTGCTATTTGCAGATAATGAGCGACCTGCTGCTGGAGACCATCGTCGTATATTATACGGGGGGGGTGGACAGTTTTTTTTCATTCCTCTATATCCTCACCATAATCACCTCCAGTGTGATCCTCTATAAAAGGGGAAGCTATTTTGCCGCTTCCGGGGCCAGCATATTTTTCGGTATCATGGTCAACCTGGAGTTCTATCATGTGCTCGAACCGAAGGAATATTACCTCGATTTCCTCTCCCCCTGGAATAACGATTACCTCCTCTATACCCTTTTCCTCAAGATAGCCGCCTTTTACATGGTGGCCTTCCTTAGCGGTTACATGGCTGGAAAGCTTAAGGATACGGGAAGAGAACTGGAAGAGAGCAGGGAAGACCTCATCGAGCTGAAAAACTTCCATGAGAACGTGGTGCAGAGTATGCAAATCGGGCTCCTCACCGTCGACCTTGAATACAGAGTCACTTCCCTGAACCGATACGGCCAGGAGATACTCGGCCTCAGGGAGAGGGAAGTGTTGAGCAGGTCTTGCCAGGAAATACTACCCAGGGATAAATTCGAGGGGCTCTATGATGATTACGCATTTTCCCGCCCGAGCATTCATCGCTTCGAGGGCCTATACCTGAGGAGAGAGGGAAAAGAGCTTCATCTGGGTTTCACCTTATCCCACCTGATTGATGAGAGTAACAGAGTCAAGGGAATAATAATTACCTTCACCGACCTATCGGCCATCAAGGTTATGGAAGAGAAGATGAAGAGGTCTGAGCGGCTGGCATTTATGGGAGAGATGGCCTCCGGCATGGCTCATGAGGTCCGCAATCCACTGGCGTCTATAAGCGGTTCCATACAGATGTTGAGCCAGGGAGACGGCAAGGACTCCACAAATGTGCGGCTGATGGAAATCGTGCTGAATGAGACTGAACGTCTGGACCGAATAATAACCGATTTCCTTTCCTTCGCTCGCCCCAAACCCTCCAACAAGGAACTTGTGGATATAAATTCAATCATCAGAGAGACCGTGGAGTTTATGGGGAGGAGGAAAGACGCCGACCGACCGGTCGAGTTTCTAACCCAGCTCCGGGAGGGCCCTCTGCTGGCTATGGTTGACCCGCAAGAGCTGAAACAGGTTTTATGGAACATGTGCTTGAATTCCATGGAAAGCATGGAAAGCATGGAAAGCATGGAAGGCGGGGGTACCCTTAGGGTGAGCACCTACCTGCAGGAAAACACCCCCCAATCCATCCAGGTGCAACCCGAGAGCTACGCCCAGGCCGATCAGAGCCAAAAAGGGGCGGAGAGATATGTGGAGATAATAGTCGAAGATACGGGGAAGGGCATACCGCATGCGGAATTAGACAAAATTTTCGACCCCTTCTACACCACTAAAGAAGGAGGGACCGGCTTGGGATTGGCCATCGCTTACAGAATAGTGGAAAAGCACGATGGGTATCTAGATGTAGAAAGCGAAGCAGGCAAAGGAACAAGCATGCATATATTCCTTCCGGTATGGGATAAAGAACTCTCAGGCGTTGGCCATACCCACCAGCCAGAGGACGAAGAAGAGGGTTAAAAGCAAGCCCCAGGTGAGTGGCCGACGGCCATTTCCATCTTTTAATACTGTATTCACGGCAAATGCAAGACCCACCGCGCAAAGCACCCATCCCACGAATCCTATTTCAGTAACCAGGCTCCAGCCAACCGAAGGTCCCCTGTCGATCTCCAGCCTGGCCAGAGCCGCTTTTTTCCTCTCGGCAGGAGAAGTGTCCTCCTTCGAATAGGTTTCTATGGATGCCTCGATGGTTGCTATTTTATCGTTCAGCCTGGCAAGCCACCCACTATAGGGGGTATAGAAACTCCTGATGCTTTGAATGGCATCACGCGCGCTGCGGTATGCTTCCAGCGAAAGATTTCCCCCTTCCTTTTCCATCCGTGCTCCCATTTCCCACATGGCCTCGAGGGATTTGAGGGAATAGGGGTTGAGGGGCAGATACCATCGCAGGGCCCGATCGTAGTGGTCTAAAGCCTGCTTGTTATTATCAGATTTTTCCAGGCTCAGGGCGGTCTTATATTCCGCTGCTGAGTGCAGATATACCTTGACCATCAGAGAGGCGATAATAATCACCACGAGAATGATGATAAGCTTCTTTTTCGATAGGATCACCAGTCCTCTCCCTTACGTATACGATTCAGTATCACGCGTCGTGCTAGCGGTGTTCCTTAAGCCACAGGGCCAGCATGAGCAGCGTCCACAATTTCTGGCCGTGATCCCTGCGCATCGTTACCTGGTGTTCGCGCAACAGTTCCTCAATATAACCCATTTGGAAAAGGTCTTTCAAGTGTTCGATAAGGACGTCCCTCAGATAGCCGCTCAATTCCTCCCTGAACCATCGCCCCACCGGCACCTGGAACCCGTGTTTGGGCCTGCGCACTATGTCCTCAGGGAGGTACCCCGCGGCGGCGCGCTTGAGGATGTACTTCAGCTCCGAACCTCGCACCTTGAATTTCAGGGGAATGGTAGCTACGAACTCCTGGAGAAGGTGGTCCAAAAACGGGGATCTCACCTCTAGCGAGTGAGCCATA
>JAUXIQ010000117.1 GCA_030620925.1 Nitrospinota bacterium | reverse complement strand
AGGCGAAGCAAACCCTTCAAGCCTTTTGAATGCCGTTAAGCTGGCCGCCGAACTGGTCGGTGCGAGAGGCAAAGACGTTGAGTAAAAGAAGGGCCTCCCCCCGGCGGCCCCGCACAAGAAAACCGCACAAACCGCGCCTGGGTCAGCATATTTTGAAGGATGGCTCTATCCTCAAAGCCATCCTCAGTGTTGCGGATTTAAGAACAGAAGACTACACGGTGGAAATAGGAGCGGGCACGGGCGTCCTCACCACCGCCGCAGCGCCCAGAGTAAAGCACCTCACGGCGCTGGAGGTCGACAAGAGGCTTAGTGCCTTTCTGCACGACAAGCTTAAACATATTCCCAACCTCACCATACTAAACACAGATGCCCTCACCTTCGATTATCAGACCCTGCCCGCCCCATTCAAGGTCATAGGAAACCTGCCCTACTACATCGCCACACCCCTTCTCATGCGCCTGATTGAAAGCAGGGACAGCATCACCGACATGACTCTAATGTTCCAGGAAGAGGTGGCCCGCAGGCTTACCGCTTCCCCGGGGGGCAAGGATTACGGCTCGCTCACCATTAAGGTGCAGTATTACTCCGATGCCAAATTAGAGCTCATAGTCCCCCCCGGCGCCTTTCGCCCTCCGCCCAGGGTGGCGTCGGCAGTGGTAAAATTCACCTTCCTTGAGGCCCCCCGCGTCCATCCCAAAGACAGGCGGCTATTTTTCAGCCTGGTAGGTGCTTCCTTCGCCCATAGGCGCAAGACCGTCAAGAACAGTATCCTGGCGGCTCTTCGCCCCTCTCTTGAAGAAAGCATAATAGAAGAGGCGCTTCACGGGGCCGGCATACCTCCCCGAATACGGGGGGAGGAGCTGGGAATCGAGGATTTCCTGAAACTGAGCGATTGCCTTGCCGAAATGCAGGAATAGTAAAGCCTAAGAAATAGTTCTCGAAAATATGATGCAAAAGGATGCCGCTCTAATGTATCCGATCTCCCAATCTGCCCCACCTTACCTTGTGGGTAAAATCTCCGTGCTTGTTCCAGGAAAAATAGATGAGGAACGCCCTTCCCTTTATCTTATCTATTTGCAATTGTCCCCATGATCGACTATCCCTGCTGTTATCCCGGTTATCCCCCATCACGAAGAGGTAACCGGGCCGCACGAACAGTGGGCGGAAGCCGTTCCTCTGCGATATTCCGTGGTTGTAGCGCGTGTAAGTCTCGTCAAGCGGCGTACCGTTCACGTAAATGGTGGTCCCCTTCATTTCTACCCACTCCCCGGGAAGGCCCACCACGCGCTTAATGTAATCCTTTTTCTCATCTCCCGGAAATTTGAATACGATTACATCCCCTCTCTTGGGTTCTCTGAACCTGTAGATAAACTTATTCACCAGTATGTGGTCCCCGATCTCCAGCGTTGGTATCATGGACCCCGAAGGTATCTTGAACGCCTGAACCACCAGGCCCCGGATCAAGAAGGCCGCTATGATGGCTATCACTATGGCTTCTGTGAATTCCCTGCTCGCCGATTTTTTCCTTACTTTTTTTCCCTTGTCTGCCATTCCCGGTTTTCCTTCAGTCCTCTAGTTTAAGCACCGCCGTGAACGCTTCCTGAGGCACTTCCACGCGCCCCACGCTCTTCATGCGTTTCTTGCCTTCCTTCTGTCTCTCGAGCAGCTTCCGCTTTCTGGTTACGTCCCCGCCGTAACACTTGGCGGTAACGTTTTTGCGGAGCGGCGACACCGATTCACGGGCGATGATCTTGTTGCCTATGGCGGCCTGCACCACCACCTCGAAAAGCTGTCTTGGAATCACCTCCCGGAGCCTGGTTATAAGCTGTTTCCCTTTATGGTAAGCCTTATCCCTGTGCACTATAAGCGATAGCGAATCCACCGGCTCACCGTTTATCAGGATGTCCAGCTTCACCAGGTCCGACCTCCGGTAACCCACGGGCTCATAATCTAAAGACGCATAACCCTTGCTGAGAGATTTAAGTTTATCATAAAAATCCACTATTATTTCATTTAGGGGAAATTCATACCGCAGGAGCGCCTTGCTGGTATCCAGGTAATCCATGCCTTTGTGCACTCCCCGCCTGTTTTGGGCCAGCTGCAGGATGGGCCCAAGAAACTTATCGGGCAGGATCAAAGTGGCGTTCACGTAAGGTTCTTCGATGGCCGAGGTGGAAGAGAGGTGAGGAAGTTTAGAAGGATTGTCCACGGATAGCACGCTGCCGTCGGTTTTCAACACCTGGTAGACTACTGTGGGAGCGGTGTTGATTAATTCCAGGTCGTATTCGCGCTCCAACCGTTCCCTCACTATCTCCATGTGCAGCATCCCCAGGAAGCCGCAGCGAAAGCCGAATCCAAGGGCGCTGGATGTCTCAGCCTCATAATGGAAGGAGGAATCATTGAGCCACAGCTTATCCAGCGCATCCTTCAGCTCATCGTATTGCCCGTTGTCCACCGGGTAGAGACCGCAGAAGACCATGGGCTTGGCCTCTTTGAAGCCGGGGAGCGGCGCATCGGTCGGCCGGCGCGGTTCGGTAACAGTATCTCCTATACGGGTGTCTTTGACCTGCTTGATCCCTGCTATCAGGTAGCCTACTTCACCCGCCGCAAGGGAACTCGCTTCTTCCATGCGCGGGGTGAAAACCCCCACTTCGCTTACCTCATACTCCTTTTGCGTGGAAGCCATTATTATCTTCGCCCCCGCATCAACCTTACCTTCAAACACCCTGATGAGCACCACGGCGCCCCGGTAGGGATCAAACCGCGAGTCCACCACCAACGCCTTGAGGGGTGCCTCCTCATCCCCTTGCGGCGCAGGAATCCTCTCAACTATGGCCTCGAGGACTTCTTCCACGCCCCAACCTTCCTTGGCGCTGACGGCCAGCGTCTCGGAAGCGTCCAGACCCAGGGCATCTTCCATCTGGCGTTTCACACCCTCCACGTCCGCGCTGGGAAGATCTATCTTATTTATTACCGGAATTATCTCCAGCCCCTGCTCCACGGCCAGGTGTGCGTTGGCAAGCGTCTGGGCTTCGATCCCCTGAGTGGCATCCACCAGGAGGAGCACCCCCTCGCAGGCTTGCAGGCTCTTGGAGACTTCGTAGCTGAAATCGACGTGACCCGGCGTATCTATGAGGTTGAGCAAATATTCCTTCCCGTCCGGCGCCCTGTAATTCAAGCTGGCCGTCTGTGCCTTTATGGTAATACCGCGCTCACGCTCCAGCTCCATTGTATCCAGCACCTGCTCCCGCATCTCCCGCTCGCTGAGGGCACCGGTGAGCTCAAGTATCCTGTCGGCAAGGGTGGACTTACCGTGGTCTATATGGGCGATAATGGAAAAATTTCTTGTTCCGCCTCGCTTCATCACTCCTGCTCCAGCTTCCACTTTAGTTCTTCTATTATTTTCACCGGTGTGGGGTCTATCTCGTAGAGGATCGCCAGGTAATAACTCACGTAATCGCCAAAGTAGAGGAGAGAAAAAAGCCGGGCCAGCAGGGACTTCCCGAACGACTGGAACTCACGAACCGTGAGACCCTTCTCCTTCAGAATGGGCTTGTTAAATTCTATGCGCTTGTTGACCAAGGGATGATCATCATCGTCCCTCAGGAAAACGGCTATCGTCCTGGCCGAAAGTTCGGGCTGTGCTTCCCATCCCGCTATCTCGTTGTGATTCATCTCCGGAATTACGTTGTAGGCGGCGTAAGTTTTAGCGTTCTCGTTAAGTTGTGTTTTCCAGCGCAGCGCCACCGCCTCGGTGCCTCCCACCGACCCGTATATGACCGGGGCCATATCCAAAAGTTCAATTGCCAGTTTCTTGGCAGGGTTTTCCTCCAGGGGAGATTCAGGCCCATAACTCTCCCTCAATTCCATGAGCACTCCCACCGCCTCATTTATATCCATATCCTTGTTGGGTATCAGTCCGGTGTCGGCCAGGGCAAGAAGCGGGGGGACGAAAAGATACCCCAGCGCGCAGCGAGGCGGCATACCCGCAGGGATACTCACGCAGGATATACTGAACTCTTCGGCTATACCTCCCAGTTTGCCGCCGCTGGTTATGGCATAGCCTTTGGCGCCCCTGTCCAACCCCTGCCGGAACGTGCTCAACGTCTCCTCGGTGTTGCCTGAGTAGCTCACGCCCATCAACAGCGTGCCGCCGCTTACAAAGGCAGGCAGCCGGTACCCGCGCACCACGCTCAAGGGCACCTGTATATCCCGTTCCACCACACAGCGCAACAGGTCCCCCCCGATAGCCGAGCCGCCCATACCCGTTATGACCACGTTTCTCACATCTTCGCCGGGGTAGCTGCAAGGGGCCTCAGCGTATAAACGCACAGCATCCTTCACATGGTCGGGAAGACCGAAGAGATGCTCGGCCATGCTGGAGGCATCGATGGTTTTCGGGCCTTTATTCTCTTTAGACTCCATAATTAATCACCTCCCACTCGCAGCCTAAACAAAAAACCCTTTACACAAGAGGTGCAAAGGGCGCACAATAATCATTATACAGCTTAAATTTAATAAATGTGCGCACCACTGTCAAGTTTATTCAAGTGCCAACGGTATCAGCCATTTTCCGTCTAATATAAAAAGTACCTGATTTCAGCTCTACCCATGAGGTCCGAGCAATGAGAGCCCCAAAACCATTGTCTGTATTCCTGGCACTGACCATCGCCCTGACCCTGGCCCCCATGAGTATCGAGAGAAGCTCATACTCAATATTTTCCTCGCTGCATGCCGGTCAGGGGAGGCAGGCGCCCTTCGGGCCTGATGTTTTTGCAGACGTGACTGAAAAGGTCAAGGACGCCGTGGTGAATATCAGCACCACCGGAGGCGTATTAAACATTCCGAGTTTAAAGCGACGACCCCGCACACGTTTCAAGGAATGGAGTCCTCGATTCGAGGAGTTCTTCGAACGCTTTTTCGGAGAAGACCCTCATCGCGGTCTCAAGAAAAAGAGCCTGGGCTCAGGCTTCATAGTTGACGGCGAAGGATACATCCTCACCAACCACCATGTTATAGCAGAGGCCGAAGAGATCACCGTCATCTTAAAAGACGGGGAGGAATTTAAAGCGACGGTAGTGGGCAGGGATGAAGAAACGGACATAGCCCTCATAAAGATAGATGCACCCCATACCCTCCCTACCCTCTCACTAGGCGATTCCGGCTCAGTCCGAGTGGGGCAGTGGGTGGTGGCCATCGGCAACCCTTTCGGCCTGGGGCATACCGTCACTGTGGGCGTGGTCAGCGCCATGCGGCGATCCCTGGGGAGAGGTCCCTACGACGAGTATATACAGACCGATGCCTCCATTAATTTCGGGAACAGCGGCGGCCCCCTCATAGACCTCCAGGGACGCGCCATCGGCATCAACACCGCCATATACTCCAAGGGGCAGGGACTGGGGTTCGCCATCCCCATTAACACCGCCAGGGATATTCTCCAAGAGCTGCGGGAGAAGGGAACCGTGGTGCGGGGCTGGTTGGGTGTCTACATTCAAAACGTCACCCCGGAGCTGGCCGAATCCTTCGGACTCCCTTCGCCCAAAGGGGCCATCATCGCCAGGGTGCTCCCCGACAGCCCCGCGCAGGAAGGGGGCTTTAAACGGGGCGACGTAATCATAAGCTTCCAGGGAAAAGAAATAGAAGACATCAGTCAGTTCACCAGAGATATAAAGAAAACCCGGCCCGGCACTATCGCCTCTTTCACCATCATGCGCGAAGGCGAAACTAAAGATATGGAAGTACGCGTAGGCACGAAGGAGGAGAAAGAGGAGGAGAAAGTCATTGCCGAAACGGAAGACGAAATAGGCATTTCCCTTCAGGAGCTCACCCCGGAACTCGCTGAAAAGCTGGGCATAGAAAAAGGTAAAGGGGTTCTCATCACAAAAGTGAAGCAGGGCAGCAAAGCAAGTCAGGCCGGTCTGCGGCGAGGCGACGTCATACTGGAAATAGATTGGAAGGAGGTTTCAGAGCCGGAAGGCGTCCGTAAAGCCATACAGGAAGGCCCGCGCAGAGAGCGCCTGCTGATGCTCATAAACAGGCGCGGCGCGAACCTCTACCTGGTGGTCAACAGATAATCCCACGATAGGCAAATAATCCGGCATAGCGGGGTTGTTCCCCTTCTTCGTGGGAGCGCCTTCCAGGCGCGATTGTAGGGGCAGGTCTGGTGCCTGCCCAGGCGAGGGCCCGCGTGCCGCGGGACGCCCCTACGCACCACTCCGCATCCTGTCATTCTGAATCCGCGGGACAGGAGCGACCAGTCGCGGCAAGATGCCGCTCCTACAAGAGCCAGGTAGGAGCGCCTTCCAGGCGCGATTGTAGGGGCGTATTGCAGGCGCCCCATTAGGGCGGGTTTGAAACCCGCCCCTACGACACTGTATCCTGTCATACAGAACGGAGTCCCGCCCGCCGCGGATGCCGCTCCTGCAGAAAGACCCTGCATCATGTTTTTTGCATCCCGCGCAAAGTCCTGTTGAACTTCCTTCAGCCGTTTAGTATATTCCCCCTAATGGAACCACAGATGAACACTGATAATTAATTTATCTGCAATCCGGGTTTATCTGTGTT
>JAUXIQ010000087.1 GCA_030620925.1 Nitrospinota bacterium | reverse complement strand
TCCATACTCGCCGAGATGGCGGAAGGTTTCGGGAAGGCGGTGAGCGGCGAGCTACAACCGCACGAAGTGGATACCGAGTGGGGAAAACTCAAAGAATACTCGTTCGACAGGTTCTCCATCTGGATAAGATAGCATAATCGCCGCCCGCCTGCCGCGGGATCGTGACGGATCCTTAAACAAATTGTGAGGGCGTGAATATAAATAACTGGCCGCGGCAGGATGCCACTCCTACAATGCTGGATAGTATCGTGACACGTGGGACAGGCGCGATCGTAGGGCGAATCTTGTATTCGCCCCATTGGGAGGGTTTGAAACCCGCCCCTACGAGAAATTGCTGGGGGCGTTGGGTGTCGTAGGGGCGACCGGCGGTCGCCCGTGTCCTCGTAGAGACAATTCATGAATTGTCTCTACGGACCATATAGCCTCTTGTTTGGGGCGCGACATGCGCGGCGCTGATCACAGGCCCAGGGCTCGGCGTGCGTTGCCTCCCAGCATGGCGTCCACCTCCTGGGTCGTGAAACTGGTGCCAGGAGAAGCGTTCTCAGGCAGACTGCGCATGATTTCTATCCAGCGTTTAGAAGGGATTATCGGCTCGAATCCAGGGGCATCGGTGGCGAACAAGATTTTGTCCGGTCCGGCGGTGTCTATCATTTCCCGGAGGGCGCGGCAGAATCGATCGTAATCCGCCTCTGCGTGAAACTGCCACATGGCAAGGTCGCCGTAGAGATGGTCTTTCATAGATGCCAGAACCGCCCAATCCTGCCAGCTCTTATTGTTCATGTGAGCGGCGATGATCTTAACTTCGGGAAAATCGACGGCCAGGTCGTCCAGGTAGATAGGGTGGGCATACTTGTTCCGATAGGGGGGATTGAGCTGGCCGGTATGGGATAGGAGCGTCAGGCCGTATTCCGCGGCCACTTCCATGACAGCGTAAGATTCCTCGCCGTCGGGGTAGAAACCGAGGTCGGGATGGTACTTGACGCCCTTCATCCCGAACTCTTCTACGTATCGCTTGAGGAGCTGGGGGGCGTTCTTGCGCCTGGGGTCCACCCCGGCAAAAGCCACCACCTTATCCGGATTGCGGTTGGCGATATCGGCAACGGCCTTGGTCCATTTTATGATGGCATCCTCTGCTGCGTAGGGGCCTTCGATGTTGTCCACCGGGAAGGCCACCACGACGTCCACGCCGGTTTCATCCATCCACTGCAGCATATGCTCACCGTCGGGGTCCACCAGCGTTTCCACAACCTGCTTGCGGATTTGATCCGCAGAAACCTTGACTCCCATTTTTGTTGACAGGCCGGCCAACCAGTTGACACGCCATTCGATGGATTCAGCATCGAGGCCCTTATCATCCGTGCGTATATGGTAATGAACGTCGATTATCATAGTTGTTCCCCCCCTTTGCACCATTCGTGGTTAATTATGCGGAGATTATCCCTCCCCCGGGTTCCGAAAAATCCGTCTCCCCGACACTAATATTTATTCGGTTCAGTAAGGTTTGTATTCCTTGCCTATGAGCTCGCGGGCGATGACTATCTTCTGTATCTGCGCCGTGCCGTCCCCTATTTCCAGACCTATCACGTCGCGCAGCCGCTGCTCCAGTGGAAATTCGTCGGTGTAGCCGTAGTGGCCGTGCAGGAGCAGCATCTCGTGGATGATCTCCACCGAAATCCTGGGCGCCCACCATTTGCACATGGCCGCCTCGGCGGTATGCGGCAGCTCATTATCTTTGAGCCACAGGGTACGGTAGCACTGCCAGCGGGCGGCGTCTATCCTGGTCAGCGCCTCCGCAATGGGAAAGGAGACCCCCTCGAAGCGGGCTATGGGCCTCCCGAAAGCCTCGCGCTCCTTCACGTAGTTGATGGTATCCTCCACCGAAGCGGCAGCCGAACCCAGGCACATGAGACCGATGATGGCCCTGGTGTAATCGAAACCGATCATCACCTGGATGAACCCCGTCCCTTCGGAACTCATCAGATGGTCCGCGGGTATGCGCACGCTATCGAAGAAGACCGACCCCCGCCCTACGGCGTGATGGCCCATGTCGTTGAACTGGGTGGTGGTGATGCCCGGGAGGTCTAACGGGACCAGGAAGGTACTCACACCCCGATGTTTCTCCTCCTCGGCGCCGGTGCGGGCGAAAAGGACGATGGCGTCTGCGACGGAACACATGGAGATGGAGGTCTTTTCGCCGTCGAGGACGTATTCATCGCCGTCCCGCACGGCTTTCAGCTTGATGGACGCTGCATCCGAGCCTGCCGAGGGCTCCGTGAGCCCAAGGGCCACCACCGATTCACCGCCGGCTATCCTGGGCAGCCATTCCTGCTTCAACCTGTCCACAGCGTATTCGTCTATGAGGTCCCCCAGGAGCCCCCCCAGCATGACCGAGTAACCGCAGCTCAAATCGCCCCGCGCCACCTCTTCCGCCGCTATGCCGCTGGTGACCCTGTCCATCCCCGAGCCGCCGTATTGGGTAGGAACGTGCACCCCGGGGAGACCCAGTTCCCCCATCTTCTTAAACACCTCCCTGGGATACTCGTGGTTCTTATCCCACTCTGGAGACATGGGTCGAATCTCACGCTGGACGAACTCCCTGATTGTTCTACGAAAAAGCTCCTGTTCAGGCGTGAAGCTGAAATCTATCATCTATCTCCCCTTTGTGTACTACGTCAAACAGTTAATAGGGGCGGGTTTAATCCTGTGGCGCGGGACCGCCCTCACCCCGATTTTGTTCTGCTCTATATCAATCCTCGCCAAGGCCCATCATCTTCCCTACGATGCGTTTCATGATCTCCGTGCTTCCACCGCCTAAAGTGTTGACGCGGGCGTCGAGGAACAGACGGGCAATCTCATATTCTTCCATGTATCCGTAACCGCCGTGGAGCTGGACGCAGTCGTAAGCCACCCGGTTGGTCAGCTCGGATAAATACCATTTGGCCATGGAGACCTTCCTGGTGATGTCTTCGCCGGAGAGATAATCTTCCAGCAGGGAATAGGTGAACGTCCTGCCCATCTCGATCTCGGTGGCCATCTCCACTATTTTGAAGGTATTGTGCTGGAAGGAGCAGATGGGGCGGCCGAAAGCGGTGCGCGTCTTTGTATAGTCCACGGTGATCTCCAGCATCCTGTCCAATAGCGCTATGTAGGCCACCACGACTATCAGGCGCTCCTGCTGCAGGTTCGTCATCATGGGTTTAAACCCGTCCCCTTCCTTACCCAGCAGATTCGCCGCCGGAACGCGGCAATCATCGAAGAAGAGTTCGGCGGTATCCGAATCGTGCAGACCCACCTTCTCCAGCTTGCGGTTCTTGATGAAACCCGGTGTGCCGTCTTCGACGACAATGAGGGAAACTCCCTTGTAAGGAGGATCGGCCTTGGGGTCGGTCTTGCAGGCCAGCACGATGAGGTCGCAATTGTGACCGTTGGTGATAAAAGTTTTCTGCCCGTTTATCACGTAGTCGTCGCCGTCTCGCACGGCGCTGGTCTTTATGGCCGCCAGGTCGGAGCCTGCGCCCGGCTCGCTCATTCCGATGCAGGTTAAATATTCGCCGGTGCAGCATTTAGGCAGCCACCGCGCCTTCTGCTCGGGAGTGCCCAGCATGTCTATGTAGGGCATGGCAATGTCGTTATGCACACTGTAGCCGGTGTTCAGCCCCCAGGAGCCCGACCGGCAAAGCTCCTCCACCATTATCACCGAATAAGAGAAATCCAGCCCTGCGCCGCCATGCTCTTCGTCCAGCCAGAACCCGATAAACCCCTGGTCGCCCATTTTGCGCCAGACATCACGGGGAATGTTCTCCTTTTCGCGCCATTCGAGGGCGTAGGGGGCCACTTCGTTTTCGCAGAACCGTCTGACTGAGTTTCGGAACAGGTCGTGCTGCTCGTTGAATATGTTGATGGGCATATCGTCGATCCTTTCGTCTTAGTTGATGTAGCAGGTGCGGGTTTAATCCCTCGACTCAGGATCTCCCCCACCCCGTCCGGCGCTGCTCTCTATCAATCTTCTCCCAGGCCCATCCTCTTTCCTATGATGCGCTTCATTATTTCGGTGGAACCAGCGGCGATGGTCCTCATGCGGACATCCTGGTAAGCACGGCCGATCTCATACTCCTCCATATACCCGTAGCCGCCGTGGAGCTGTACGCAGTGGTAAGCGATCCTGTTGAGCAGCTCTGAGTTGTACCACTTGGCCATGGACACTTTTGTGGTGATATCCATCCCCGAGAGGTAGTCTTCAATCAGGGAGTAGGTGAAAGTCTTGGCCATCTCTATTTCAGTAGCCATTTCGACTATCTTGAAGGTGTTATGCTGGAAGGAGCAGATGGGGCGGCCGAAGGCGGTGCGCGTCTTGGTGTATTCGACGGTGATATCAAGGAGGTGTTCCGCGGTAACTATGCCGCCCACGCAGGCCACGAGGCGTTCCTGCTGCAAGTTCCTCATCATGGGCTTAAATCCGTCCCCTTCTTCTCCCAGCAGGTTGGAAACGGGCACACGGCAGTCCTCGAAGAAGAGTTCGGCGGTATCCGAATCGTGCAGGCCTATCTTTTGCAGCTTGCGGTTCTTAACGAAACCGGGCGTGCCGTCCTCAATCACGATGAGGGAGACGCCTTTGTAAGCGGGGACGGCTTTGGTGTCGGTCTTGCATGCCAGCACCAGCAGGTCGCAGGTGTGACCGTTGGTGATGAACGTCTTCTGGCCGTTGATGACGTAATCGTCGCCGTCGCGAACAGCGGTGGTCTTTATGGCCGCAAGGTCTGAGCCTGCTCCCGGCTCGGTCATACCGATGGCTACGATATGCTCTCCGTTGCAGCATTTCGGCATCCATTTCGATTTCTGTTCAGCCGTGCCCAGCATGTTGATGTAGGGCAGGGCTATATCGTTATGCACGGTGTATTTGCTGTTCAGGCCGGAAGCGCTGACCCGGCAAAGCTCTTCTATCATGATTACGGAATAGGCGAAATCCAACCCCGCACCACCATACTCTTCATCCGCCCAGAAACCGATAAACCCCTGCTCGCCCATTCTGCGCCATATTTCCCGCGGAACTTCTCCATTGTTGCGCCATTCCTCGACGTGGGGCGCTATTTCATTCTCGCAGAAGCGGCGTACCGTGTTCCTGAACAGCTCGTGTTGTTCATCGAAGATATTGGTTGGCATTCGGCGATTCCCTTCTGTTAATCTTCTCCCAATCCCATCATACTGCCTATAATCCGTTTCATGATCTCAGTAGAACCGGCGGCGATGGTCCCAGCGCGGGCGTCCTGGTAGGCGCGGGCGATCTGGTATTCCTCCATGTAGCCGTAGCCGCCGTGGAGCTGGACGCAGTGGTAGGCCACGCGATTGGCCAGCTCGGCGTTATACCATTTGCACATCGAGACCTTCCGGGTGATATCCACGCCTGCCAGGTGCTCCTCCACCAGCGCGTAGGTGAAAGTCTTGGCCATCTCTATCTCGGTGGCCATCTCCACTATCTTGAAAGTGTTGTGCTGGAAGGAGCATATAGGACGGCCGAAGGCGGTGCGTGTCTTGGTGTATTCGATCGTGATTTCCAGCATGCCCTCCGCTCCCACTATGGAACCCACGGCGGAGATGAGGCGCTCCTGCTGGAGGTTCTTCATCATGGGGATGAACCCGTCCCCTTCCCTTCCCAGCAGGTTTTCCGCCGGCACGCGGCAGTCATCGAAAAACAGCTCCGCGGTATCCGAATCGTGCAGGCCTATCTTATCCAGCTTGCGGTTCTTGATGAAGCCCGGTGTGCCGTTCTCAACAACGATTAGAGAGACGCCCTTGTAAGGCGGGTCGGCCTTGGGGTCTGTCTTGCAGGCCACCACGATGAGGTCGCAGTTGTAGCCGTTGGTGATGAAGGTCTTCTGACCGTTAAGCACGTAGTCGTCGCCGTCGCGAACGGCGGTGGTCTTCAACGCCGCCAGGTCGGAGCCTGAACCGGGTTCGGTCATGCCGATGGCGATTACATATTCTCCCGTGCAGCACTTGGGGAGCCATTTCAGCTTCTGCTCGTGGCTGCCCAACATACCAATATAGGGCATAACGATATCGTTGTGGACGCTGAACCCTGCATTGAAGCCCGTCGAACCGGCCCGTGTGAGCTCCTCGGCCATGATAACTGAATAGGAAAAATCGAGTCCGGCGCCGCCGTATTCCTCGTCTACCCAGTAGCCGATGAAGCCCTGATCACCGAGCTTGCGCCATATCTCCCTGGGAACCTCCCCCTGCTTGCGCCACTCCTCGGCATAGGGCGCGATCTCATTTTCGCAGAAACGGCGCAGCGAGTTCCTGAACAGGTTATGTTGTTCATCGAAAATCTGAATGGGCATACGTCTGTCCTTTCTCCTCCGATTGTCGGTCCAGGGGCGGTGCCCGTCTTTAATGGAAGGTAGCGACAAGCTTTTCCGGGATATGCTCCGGCGGCCGCACCAGGTCGAAATTTATGGAATCATTGGGGCAGCGTATGACGCAGGCGCCGCATCCCATACATTTTTCCGGCAGCACAACGGCCTTATCTTCCCCTTCAACCTCCTGCATCTCTATGGCTTCGAAGCCGCAGTAGTCTACACACTGCTCACAACTGGCGCACAGTTCAGCGTCTACCTTTGCCTCCCATCGGCTGGGCGTCCACCATTTGTGATAGTCCACACCATGCTCCCGCAGCGGATGAATGGCGATGCAGCAGCAGGGACAGCAGTTGCACATTATGTAAAGCTCCGTGCCCGCATAGTTCAGCCAGTTGTGGATGACTCCGTTCTCTTCCATCTTGATGAAGAAATCCATGGCCTCTTCCTGGGTTATCTCCTTCGCCGTACCCCGCGTGATGCAGTTTTCCGCGGCGCGGCCGAAGACGATGCAGTCTCCGTCGGAGGTGCATGTGCAGGGGTCTTTCAGGGCCCGTTTAGTCTTCCTACAGGTGCATCCAGCCTCGGCGATCAAGCTCTGGGCCGATATGAGCTCTTTCAGGTTTTCGCTGGGGAGCAGCTCGGGATGGTCCTTGACCAGTATGTAGGGGGGCACCACGCGAATTATAGGGGCCTCATACTTAGCGGACCTTTCGGCCATATCCTTGTCCATGTCGGAACGCCGGAAATCCCAGATCAGCTTATAGAGCATGGGTTCCGCCTCAGGGTCGTTGGTGAGGCGTGAACCTATGGCGTCGTGAAATTCACCGGCCGTCTTGGCGAAGCGGCACTTCTCCATGGTATACCTGTTTTTGGGGAATATTATCCCTCTGCGGTACATGTCATGGATGTCGCTCATAGCCGCCGCCTTGTCCATACCCAGCTTTTCCGCCAGATCATCCGGGTGCCCGGGCATGGCCGCCGCCAGGCCCGCTTGCCGCGGCGAGATGAGATATTCGAGCAGCGCCCTGAGCGTGCCCGACTCTGGGAAACCTAAATTCTTCATTAGAACGCCGTAAGAATCTTTTCCGCTCATTTTGTCCCCTCCTCATGGGAAATCTTCAGTTTATTACGATG
>JAUXIQ010000323.1 GCA_030620925.1 Nitrospinota bacterium | reverse complement strand
GGTGGGCGGGTTTGAAACCCGCCCCTACAACCGCATAACGTGCCGGGCAATGGGCCGAAGGTCGCTTTACAGTTGACTTTGGAGCCCTTAACATTATAATTAAATTAGGTATTTAACGTTCTATTAAACATACATGCACCCCCTTGAAAGACCTCTTCGCACATTTTAACGCCCACGGGCAGGGACTGCGGATGGTCCACCTGATTTTCAAAACATTTTGCGAGAAAGGCCCATTTAATGCTGGGAATCACCAAACTCCTGTGTGACAAAGCGACTCCCGCCGATGCCATCCGGTATAGCAGGGACGTCACTAAATTGCCCGCCGACATGCTGCGGTTCGCCGATGACGCCAAACCGATCGTGGTCTGGAACATGACCCGACAGTGCAACCTCCACTGCATCCACTGCTACGCCCATGCAAAAGACCTACCCGACGAGGGCGAGCTGAGCACCGACGAGGCAAAAGCGTTCATAGACGATTTAGCCGATTTCGGCGCTCCGGTCATCCTCTTTTCAGGCGGCGAACCCCTCATGCGGGAAGACCTCTACGAGCTGGGCGCTTACGCCACCGAAAAGGGGCTCAGGGCGGTTATCTCAACCAACGGCACCCTCATCGACGAAGCGGCCGTGAAGAAAATCAAGGAAGTGAAATTCCAGTACGTGGGGATCAGCATAGACGGACTGGCTGAAACCAACGATAAATTCAGGGTGCACAAAGGCGCCTTCGACGAAGCCATGCGCGGTGTACAACTATGCAGGGAATTCGGCGTCCGGACGGGCATCCGGTTCACCCTCACCAAGCTGAACTACAAAGACCTCCCTGAAATCATGAAAGTGATGGAAGAGAAGGGTGTGCCCCGGTTCTGCATGTATCACCTGGTTTACACCGGGCGAGGCTCCAGTATGGTCGAAGACGACGTGCCCGCCGACGAGAAACGCAAGGTGCTCGATTTCCTCTTCGAAAAAGCCATGGAATACGACAGGAACAATATGGACGTGGAGCTGCTCACCGTCGATAACCACTGCGACAACGTCTACCTCTACCTCTCCGTCCTCAAGGAAGACCCGGCGCGGGCCGAGGAGATCATGGAGCTGCTCAAGATGCAGGGAGGAAACGGCTCGGGATACAAAATCGCCGACGTGGACAACCTGGGCAACGTACACGCCGACCAGTTCTGGTCTCACTACACCTTCGGCAACATCAGGGAACGCAAGTTCAGCGAAATCTGGACTGACTTGTCCGATCCCGTCATGTACGGGCTCAGAAATAAAAAGGAGGTTCTGAAAGGGCGGTGCGGAGACTGCAAATGGCAGGATATCTGCGGCGGGTTCCGGGTCAGGGCGGAAGCCATCCACGGCGACATCTGGCACCAGGACCCTGCATGCTACCTCACCGACGAAGAGATCGGCATCGCCTGACTACCGGCTTGCTCAAACAATAAGGAGAAGCGGCCATGTATTTCCCCAACACCAGGATGCGGCGGCTGCGGAAAAACGGCCTCATAAGGGAGATGGTTCGTGAAACCAGGCTCTCGCCCAGCGACTTTATCTATCCGATGTTTGTGTGCCCGGGCGACGGGATCAGAGAAGAGATTTCTTCCCTGCCCGGCACCTATCATTTTTCAGTCGATCAACTGGTGGCCGAGGTCAAACAGGTGCAGGCCCTGGGCATCCTGGGGGTGATTCTGTTCGGGCTCCCCGAGAGCAAGGACGAGTTGGGCTCCCAGGGTTACGACGACCAGGGAATAGTCCAGCGGGCGATCCGCGCCATCAAGGACGAGGTGCGGGACATACTGGTCCTGACAGACGTCTGCCTCTGCGAGTATACCAGCCACGGACATTGCGGCGTCATCAAAGACGGGGACGTGGACAACGACGCCACCCTGGAGCTGCTGGCCGAGCAGTCTCTATCCCACGCGCGGGCGGGCGCGGACATCGTAGCCCCTTCGGACATGATGGACGGCCGGGTGGCGGCCATCAGGGAGAAGCTCGACCAGAACGGACACCAGGATATCCCCATACTGTCCTACGCCGCCAAATACGCCTCCGCCTTTTACGGACCTTTCAGGGAGGCGGCGGACTCTACGCCCCAGTTCGGCGACCGCAAATCCTACCAGATGGACCCCGCAAACGGCGACGAGGCCCTGCGCGAGGTGGAGCAGGACCTGGCCGAGGGAGCGGACATGGTCATGGTGAAACCCGCCCTCCCCTACCTGGATATTATTTACAGGGTCAAAGCCGAGTTCGGGGTACCCCTAGCGGCCTACAACGTGAGCGGCGAATACGCCATGATACAGGCCGCGGCGGAAAACGGATGGGTGGACGGCGAAAAAGTGATGATGGAAGCGCTGCTCAGCATCAAGCGCGCCGGGGCGGACGTGATACTCACCTATTTCGCCCCAAAAGCGGCGGCCACCCTTCAGGGTCTGTAACGGATAATTCAAAGGAGAACAAGGCTTTGCACCCCGGACATAAAGGACATGGAAATAAAGATGAAGCGCCCCTCCCCAGGCTGATCGCCTGGGAAGTTACCCGAAGCTGCAAGCTGAACTGCGTGCACTGCCGGGCCGCGGCCCGTTTCGGCCCCTATCCCAACGAGCTCAACACCGAGGAATGCCTGAAGCTGCTGGATAACGTGGCTTCCTTCGCCCAGCCCATAATGATCCTCACCGGCGGGGACCCCCTGCTGAGGGAGGATATTTTCAAGATCGCCCGCTACGGCACAGACCTGGGGCTGCGGATGGTCTTGTCTCCCAACGGCACCTCCATCACCAGGGAAAACGCCGTACAGATGGTGGAATCCGGCATTCAGAGAGTGAGCATAAGCCTGGACGGCCCGAACGCCGAGACGCACGACGCCTTCCGACAGGTGCCCGGCGCCTTTGAGGGGGCCATGCAAGGCGTCAAGTATCTGAATGAAGCAGGCCTGGAGTTCCAGATAAACACCACCGTCACCAAACACAACATCCACCTCCTGGAAGATATACATAAGCTGGCCTACGAGCTGGGCGCCGTGGCCTTCGACCCCTTCCTGCTGGTGCCCGTGGGCAGGGGCAAAAACATCATCGACCAGGAGATAAGCCCCCAGCAGTATGAAGACCTGCTCAACTGGGTCTACGACCAGAAGGAGAAAGTGCCTCTGCACATTAAAGTTACCTGCGGCCCGCACTACTACAGGGTCCTCAGGCAGCGGGCCAAAGAGGACGGCATAAAATTCGACTTCGAGACCCACGGCATGGAAGCGGTCACCAAGGGTTGCATGGGCGGCCAGTCTTTCGCCTTCATATCCCATACAGGCGAGGTGCAAATCTGCGGTTATTTGGAGATCAAGTGCGGGGACAT
>JAUXIQ010000345.1 GCA_030620925.1 Nitrospinota bacterium | reverse complement strand
CGCCATCGAAATCTCCATTTAACCTCGGCATGGCCCCCACGATATCCCCTTCCTTGAGGTCGCAGGTTTACCGGGGTAGCTATTCTCCTCGTTCATGAGATAGAAAGCAAAGGTAACGGTCACCTGTCGGCTGATAAACATGTTGATGTACAAGAGCACGCCCATCCGTATGGAGGGCACAATTATGTCGCCGCGTCCGTCACCGTTGGCGTCGTGCACTATACCCCCCGCCGCGCCTTTAACATTGGCTATCACCCGATCGGGCGAAGCCGGGTTCAGCTCGTCGTTGTTTTTAATATATACCAGTATTTTATTTTTTGCGTTGGTTATTCCACCTTCCATTTTGCTCAGGACAAGATCGGCCATACCGTCTCCTTGCAGGTCCACCACCTCGACGTGAACGATGGCGTGCTCCTCGGCCCGCTCCCTTTCATCCATGAGGTGGAAAAAGTACTCGAATGAAGGCTCTGAGGGGAAAAGGCCGTCAGCCCCCTGCAGGTATACGGTTAGCTCATCCATCCATGTTACTAAAAGGTCACTCCGGCCCCACTACTTCTAATCTCCGGCATCCAGAGGGATTGGCGGAGGATAAAATTCCTGTCCAGAGACTGGGAGGGGGGAGTCTCCGACAGATATGCGCGAGGGGCCTGTTTGATCTCGCTCCACAGGGTTGTGTTCCCATCGGACCGGCGCTTAAAAAAGAGGGCTTTTTCGGGATTGAACAGCAGCGCTTCGTCCTGGCCGTCACCGTCCCAGTCCTTAAAGAAGTCAACCGCCGGGAGCTCCTGAACGGCTGAGATTGGGAGGCAGGCATTCTGTTTTATCAAAGGCACTGGTGAATCGTAGACCCTGCCCTTAAGGGATGATAGGACGACCCCTTCGGGCGTCAAGTAAAATATTTCTCTGCCGGGTGTTCCATCGATATCGCCGGTATCCATGATCGACGCCCTGGAAGGCACGGCCCAGCATTGATCGGGCTCGGGTGGGAATCCTTTGGCCGATATCTGCCAGAATATACAACCCCTGCGCTCAGTGATCGGGTGCTGGTTTTCGGTAAAAAAAACCAGCAAGTCCTTCAAGTGGTCGGCATCCATATCCTCCAAAATAACAGACCTGACGTTACCCGGCATCACGAATTTTACATCTTTAAAAAGGGAATCTCCTGAAGACCTGGCGCCTCCTGGAAAAACAGCAAGAATAGATAATAGGGGAAACAACAAGAAGTGTCGGCCATAACGCTGTAAGCCTCTCTGCTTACCTGCGTAAAAATTCCTTTCCCGAAGCTGCATCCGAACTTGCCTCAGGCCGGAAATCGGCTGCCTGTGAGCTTTAATTAGGTTGACGTGAATATATATTTGCTAATAACATAATGAATAATGAATATAGATAAAAATAAGGTTTTCAAGCATACATTTTACAACTGACAGAGCTATTATGGCCAACAATCTCAGTATTTATCAACACCTGTCGGGCATAGGCAAGATAAGTCTTTTCGTCCTGACTATAGTCCGCTGCGCCTTCACCCCTCCTTATTATGCCTTCGAGACCATCCGCTCCATCAGGGAACATACCTCCCGTTGTCTGCTGCCGGTAATATCGGTGGTGGCGCCTTTCGGGATGGTGATCGCATTGCAGGGAGTCGAAGCGCTTCAACTGTTCGGAACACAACGCATACTGGGCAGCATACTGGTGGTTGCTATCTTCAGGGAGCTTTCGCCGGCATTGGCGGGAATAATGATCGCCGCACAGGGAGGGAGCTCGGTGACCGCGGAGCTGGGCTCCATGCGGGTGCAGGATGAGATAGACGCCCATGAGGTTATGGCGGTAAACCCCATGAGATACCTGGTGGTGCCGCGCTTTATCGGCCTCATGGTGGCCTGCCCCCTGGTAAACACGCTGGCCGCCACCACCGGCATAGCCGGCGGGTACGTGGTTGCCGTCTGGCTGAAGGGAGTCAATCACGGCGCCTTCGTGGCCGACCTGTACACCTTCGTCAATGCCTTTGATATATGGAGCGGGGTTATAAAAACCACTGTGTTCGGCGCAATAATCGGAATGGTGAGCTGCTACAAGGGCTTCAACGCCACCGGCGGAGCGGAAGGCGTGGGAAGAGCGGTAAATGACGCGGTGGTGCAATCCATCATTCTCTTTCTGGGTGTGAACTATTTCCTGTCTTACGCAATGTATAACGTTACGGGGTAAACCCGTGCTCGCGCCGTTAACCCGGCTTCTCCCCACCATGGGTGAGAAGCGGCATAAGGAGCAGATGGACGGACCGTAGATAATGTTTAGACTGTTTCATGAAATAGGACGAATAGGGTTTTTCGGCTGGGATATCGTTCGCTGGATATTCATCGCCACACCCAGCTTCAGGATGTTCCTCGAGGAAGCGTATCGCATCGGTATCCGCTCCTTGCCCATTGTGGGGGCGGTGGCTTTCTTCATCGGTTCCAGTATCGCCATTCAGGGATACGGTTTGTTCAAGGAATTCGGCGGTGAAAGCATGGTGGGCATGTTCGTGGGGATGGCCAGCATAAGGGAGATGGCCCCCATCGTGGCCGGGGCCATGGTGGCGGCCAAATCGGGGTCGGAGATGGCGGCGAGCATCGCCACCATGCGCGTGAAGCAGCAGATAGACGCCATGGAAGTTATGGCGGTGAACCCCTTCTGGTACCTCATGGTGCCCAAATTCCTGGCCGTGATGGTTATGGTGCCGCTCCTGGTTTTGGTAGCCGACTTCTTTTGCCTGGCTTCCGGTTACATCGTGTCGGTCTATCAGCTAAATGTCAATTCGGGCGTGTTCATGCTCAACCTGGCGAACTTCGTGACTCCCAGGGACATAATGTTCAGCATGGTCAAAGGGCTTGTTTTCGGCATAGTCATCTGCATCCTGAGCTGTTACTTCGGGTACCATTCCAAGCCGGGTGCCCGTGGTGTGGGGCAGGCCACAAACAGAAGCATAGTGAGCATATCCGCCCTGTCCATAGTAATAAATTACTTTTTAAGCGAACTGATGTATGGTTAACCGGCAATGATAGAACTGATAGACGTAACCAAATCCTTCGGGGATAACAAAGTGCTGGACTCCGTATCCTGCCATATAGAGGGGGGCAAGATAACTGTTTTCATAGGTCCCAGCGGAGTGGGCAAGAGCGTTCTCATTAAACAAATCGTGGGTCTCATCAAGCCCGACCGGGGCCGGATAATGATCGACGGGCAGGACGTCACGGTTATG
>JAUXIQ010000173.1 GCA_030620925.1 Nitrospinota bacterium | reverse complement strand
GTCCAACCGCCAGGACACGCAAAAACCAAACCTGTCCTGCCACCAGGGCATACAAAGGCTAAACCTGTCATACCGCCAGGACAGGCAAAGGCTAAACCTGTCCAACCACCAGGACACGCAAAAACCAAACCTGTCATACCGCCAGGACACGCAAAGGCTAAACCTGTCCAACCGCCAGGACACGCAAAGGCTAAGCCTGTCCAACCGCCAGGACACGCAAAAACCAAACCTGTCCTGCCACCAGGGCATACAAAGGTCAAACCGGTCCAACCGCCAGGACATACAAAGGCTAAGCCTGTCCAACCGCCAGGACACGCAAAGGCCAAGCAGGGTCCACCGACTGTACAGGCAAAAGCCAAACCTGTCATACCGACAGGACAGACAAAGGTCAAACCTGTCATACCGACAGGACAGGCAAAGGCCAAGCAGGGCCCACCGACTGTACAGGCAAAAGCCAAACCTGTTCCATCACCCCCGGCTAAAGCCCACGGAAGCGCGGCGGAACATCGCTATTACTACTATCCTTCCGTCTCTGTTTATTATGATATAACGAAAAAGGTATACTTTTACCTTAAAGGGGATAACTGGTTAGTCTCTGTTTCCCTGCCGCAGAATTTAAAGGCAAACCTGGGGAGCCACGTAAGCCTCGAGCTGGAAACTGAAAAGCCGTATACCCATTTCAAAGACCACAAGACCAAATACCCCCCGGATCAGCTCAAAAAGGGCAAGAAAAAGAAGAGAAAATAGTCTGAACGACAAGCGACACCGAAAAAAAATATCCAAAAGGCAGGGCCGATATGGCCCTGCCTTTTTAATTATGGATTGCATCACGCTCGACGGGCTAATAAGCATATTCGCCAACAAGCTCACCCGCCGCTCATGAACCCTCAGCAAATAAACCCACCGTGCACGGTATGGCTTAATCGCGATTCCGACTGCTGCGGGATACCGCTCCTACAAGAGCCAGGGTAGGGGCGACCGGCGGTCGCCCTTGATCACTCTCCCTTAATCCCCTCCACCCCTGCCCCGAGGCAGGCGGGACAGGCGCGATTGTAGGGGCGTATCGCATACGCCCCAGTTGGGCGGGTTATATCCCGCTTTCCGCGGGATGGTCACCCTTGATCACCCTCCCTTAATCCCTCCCGTCAAGGGAGGGAGACTCTAGTAACCAGAGTAACATGTAAAGTACAACCACTCGTAGAGACAATTCATGAATTGTCTCTACAAAAACAACCCCCGGACAAGTCCGGGGGTTCGTGAAAATCATGACACTCCCGCCCATGAATGGGCGGGTATCTGACTGTTCGCTCTATTGCGAGTCCAGGATGTGGCGGGCGATATCTATATGGGTAGCGATCCAGACGTCGGGGAAGCTTTTGATGAAGGCTAGAAGCTTATCGTACATCTGGGCGCGGTGTCGGCGGCCGATCACCTGGGGGTGGCAGGTGAGGCCGTAGTAACCTCCCTCCTGGTAGCAGACCTCGAACTCGGCGGCCCATATTTCGTAGACCTTTGACTGGCTGGACATCCCCGTCTGGTAAGGCTTCTGGCGGAACAAGAAGTGGGGGGCGTCGTCCAGCTCCCAGCTAAAGGGAATCTCCAGCATCTTTGCGCCGCCGTCCCCGACATCGAGCATGTAAGGCGTGTCGTCGGCCACCATACTGCTCTCATACTGGAAGCCGAACTCCAGCAGCAGCTCCAGCGTTTGGGGGCTGTGCACGCCGCTGGGGATGCGGTAGCCAACGGGGGCGTAGCCGGTAATATCCTTCAGGCAGTCGATACCCTTCTGGATGATCTCCCGCTCCTCATCCGGCAGACATTTGCCCGGGTTCTCGTGCAAGTAGCCGTGGTGGCCCAACTCGTGGCCTTGTTCATGAATCTGCTGAATGAGGTGAGGGTATTTCTCCGCCGTGTAGCCGGGGACGAAAAAGGTGGCCTTGACGTCGTGCCGCCCCAGAATTTTAAGAATCCTGGGCAGACCGGCCCTGGCCCCGTATTCGCCGCGGGCCAGCACGGCGGGGTAATCATACCGGTAGTTCCCCATCCAGAGGGATTCGGCGTCGAAATCGAAAGATAGACCTACTGCGCACCTTTTATTGTCCTTCCACATGACGTTCCGTCCTCTTCAGGTTGATATCCCTCATTTAAGAGGGATGGCTTTCACCCGGTTTGCGGAAAAATCGGGTATCAGAAGGATGTTATTCACTTTGTCTACAAAGATGTCCGCAGGGCTGTTCAGCCTCTTGTCCACAGCAACCGCCTTCCCGTTCTGCCCCACTTTATAGACCACCCCGGCGCCGAAGTCGGAGAAATAGATGTTGCCTTCGCTGTCGTAATCTACGCCGTCAAGATTTTCAAAGCGTCTGCCCACCTCCAGCTGCGTGACTCCCCCTCCTTTGATCTTAAGGAGCCGGCCCCCGCTGAAACTGGCCACGATAATATCTCCCGTTACCGGATGGATCGCCAGCCCGTTAGGTCCCCTCAGCCTTTTATTCCGTATAAACAGGCTGACCTCGTTCCCCGCCGCGGTTTTGATCAGGAAGATGGAGTTGGTGGCGGTATCCGAGACATAGAGGTTTCCCTCTGCGTCGGCGGCCAGGTCGTTCAGGAAGGAAGCGCCCAGCGGTTTAAGGTTTATGTCGGCGGCGATCGTTCCATCTTCGAGGTTGAAGGCCAGCACGTGGGTGATGTCCGTCACGTAGAGCAGACCCCCGGCCAGGACCAGGCCCTTGGGTGCGTTAAGCGTAAAAGCACCGCCTCCGCGGATAAACTTGAGTTCTTTTATAGATCCGTCGGAGTTCAGCCTGGATATGAAGCCGTTACCGTCCTTCGCGGTAGGCGAGCCGTTGATGTTGGAGACGTAGATGTATCCGGTGGCAGGGTCGGCAAGGACGCTCTCCGGTGTCCTGAAACCTCTCGCTTCCCAGGCCCATACCCGGGGCAGAAACATGAATATGGCAAGGGTGGAAACAGCCAGTAAAGCGGCGCACTTCTTCTTTGGCACGGGGATACCCTTTCTCTAATAGTTTTATGAGGCGGGCGTATGGTCGCCCGGTGTTATTAATCGGGGATTACCTTTAACACCTCATCGTGCGGGCGGACTCGCTCGCTGACTTTGATGCCTACAGAATCGCCGGGCTTCGCTTCCTCTATGGGCTGGTTGTCTACCTGCATGGAATCGATGGTCTGGGTGAAATCGGTGGTATGCCCTCTGAAGACCACGGTATCACCGATTTTGAGGTTTTCTCTCTCCAGTTCAATGGCAGCGGCTCCCGCCTTGGAGAAATACTTGACCACCCGCCCTATGCTCTTTTCCGCCATGGGACACCTCCCGACTTCCTGGAAGTGAATCCAGAATACATTTTGTTTGAAATAGAGAACCGTGGGTGCTATTATATGGAAAGTTTAACACATTTGGCAATATCTTACTTACGGGAGTGGATGGAATTGGCTAACAGGTGCGATATATGCGGAAAAGGACCTCAGGTGGGTCGACAGATAAGCCACGCCCATAACGTCAACCGCAAGGTATGGAATCCCAACGTTCAAAAAATGAGGGTTATCATCGACGGCAAACCCCGCAGGGTCAAGGTATGCAGCAGATGCCTGCGTTCGGGGAAGGTTACTAGAGTAGCTTAATCAGGCGCCTCCCGATCCCATATTTTCTATTGAGGGCAGGCGCCTTTTTTTTACGCCGACACTCAGAGGAGGGGCCCTCAGGGGCCCCTCTTCACACTCAACACCCCTTCAATCTTACTTATGGACGAGAGCACTTGCTTCAAGTGCGAGAGGTCAGCTATTTCTATGATGAAATGGAGGTATGCCTTTTTGTCGTCCCTGGTCTCCACGTTGGCCTCTCTTATGTCCACTCCCCTGGAAGCGATAGCCGAGCTTATCTTGGCCAGAAGGCCCGCCTTGTCCCACGTAACCACATAGATTTTAACCGAATAAGTGTTCTCTTTATCCGTTTCCCATTCCACTTTTATCATGCGCTCGGAGTCGTATTCAAGCATGTGCACGCTGGGACAATCCACCGAGTGCACCGAAAGGCCCCGGCCCCTGGTGATAAATCCCACTATGTCGTCCCCCGGAACGGGGCTGCAACATTTGGCAATGCGCACCATTATGTTTTCGTTTTCCAGTCCACCCACCCTTATTCCCGTGCCATCCAGCGGTTTTTCGGGTTGTTGGACTTTCTTTTTGGGGGGAGCGGCCTTTTCGGGGAGATAGGGCTTGAACGCCTGAAGCACTGACAGCTTGCCGTAGCCGATGGCCGCCAGCAGGTCCTCCTCGGCGCTGAACCCGAACCTGTTGACGGTTTCCTGAAACTTTTCCGAGCCTATGATTTTGCTGATGTTAACATGATGCCGCTTGAGCTCTTTCTCGGCCAACTCCTTCCCGAGAGCCACGCTCCATTTCCTCTGCTCGGCTTTGAGCCAGGCTTTAATCTTGGTTCTGGCCCGGGAAGTCTTAACGATGTTCAGCCAATCCCTGCTGGGTTTGTGGTTGGGAGAAGTGATCACCTCCACCCGGTCGCCGTTCTTGAGCTCATATTTCAAGGGTACCATCCGGCCGTTGACCCGGGCACCGGAACATTTATGGCCGATATCCGTATGGATCAGGTAAGCGAAATCTATAATGGTGGAGCCCCTGGGAAGCCTCCTTACATCCCCGGCGGGAGTAAAAACGTATGCGTCATCGGGGAAGAGGTCTATCTTCACCGCCTCCAGAAATTCCCGGGGGTCTTTCAACTCCTGCTGCGATTCGAGGAGCTGCCTCAGCCAGTTTATCTTGTCCTGGTATTGATCTTCTGTGGCCTTGCCTTCCTTGTATTGCCAGTGAGAGGCGAAGCCTTCCTCGGCTATCTTGTGCATCTCCTCGGTTCGTATCTGAAACTCGGCGCGCTGTCCTTCAGGCCCAATAACCGTGGTGTGCAAGGATTGGTACATGTTCGATTTCGGCAGGGCGACATAATCCTTGAACCGGCCGGGGATCGGTTTCCACAGCGAATGAACCAGACCCAGTATTGTATAGCAGTCGGGCATTGCAAAAGCGATGACGCGGATACCCACAAGATCGTAAACTTCCTCGAAGCTTATATCCTGGCGCTTCATCTTTTCGAATATACTGTAAAAGTGCTTTGATCTACCTGCGAT
>JAUXIQ010000303.1 GCA_030620925.1 Nitrospinota bacterium | reverse complement strand
TTGAACGAAGTTGAACTTTCCCCTCCCTTGGTCTAACCTTTAGCTGGAGAAGTTAAGGGAGGATGAATAGATGCAAGGTTTTTTATCTCACCCTCCCCTGGCCCCTCCAGCGGAACGTCCCGCGGCAGGCGGGATCCAGGGAGAGGGGAAAATCGACTATGAGCGCAACTTGCTCCGTTCTTCCGGTGCGCTCGGTAAGGGGCACAGGGACTCGCGAGGTAATTCCTTCAATTAAGGGGGTTGAGATTTAATGACCGACAGGATAGAAAAGGACTCCCTGGGTGAAAAGGAAGTTCCCCGGGAGGCATATTACGGAATACAGACCCGGCGGGCGTTGGAAAACTTCCCGGTAAGCGGCATCCGGGAGCACCCCTTTTTCATACGCAGCTACGTGTTGATAAAGAAAGCCGCCGCCCTCACCAACATGGAGCTGGAGGCGCTGGACGAGGAGAAGGGTAGGGCCATCGTGTCCGCCTGCGACGAGGTGCTCTCCGGCAAGTTCATGGATCAGTTCGTGGTGGACGTTTTCCAGGCCGGCGCGGGAACATCATTCAACATGAACGTGAACGAGGTGCTGGCTAACAGGGCTCTTGAGTTAATGGGCCACTCAAATGGCGAACACGGCTTCCTGAGCCCCAACGACCAGGTGAACATGGGCCAGTCGACAAACGACACTTTCCCCACCGCCATCCACATTTCGACCCTTTTTCAGCACAGAGAGCTGGAGCCTGTCCTCCAGGGCCTGATAGATGCGCTGCGGGGGAAAGGGATCGAGTTCTCACAGGTGATTAAATCCGGCCGCACCCACCTCCAGGACGCCGTGCCCGTTACCCTTGGTCAGGAGTTCGATGCCTGGGCAGCGGCTCTGGAGAAAGCCCTATTACATCTAAACGAAAGCAGCAGCCAATTGAACGAAGTCGCCCTCGGCGGAACAGCGGTGGGCACCGGCCTCAACACCAGCCCCGGCTACAGGGAAGCGGTGATAGCAAGGCTCAGCGAGTTTACCGGTTTGCCCCTCAGACCGGCCCCCGACGCCAGGGAAGCCATGCAGAGCAGGCTGGCGACGGCGGCGTTCTCAGGGGCTTTGAAGGCGCTGGCCCTGGAGCTGATCCGTATAGCTAACGACCTGCGCCTGCTGAGCTCCGGCCCCACCACGGGCATAAACGAGATAAACCTGCCGGCGGTGCAGCCGGGTTCTTCCATCATGCCCGGCAAGGTTAACCCGGTGATGGCTGAATGCCTGAACATGATAGCCTTTCAGGTGATGGGGAACGACCTGACGGTGTCCATGGCCGTCCAGGGTGGTCAGTATGAACTCAATGTCATGATGCCGGTCATCGCTTACAACATCCTTTTCTCCATGGAAATCCTCAAAAACTTCCTCCCCCTCTTTACCGGCAAGTGCATCGAGGGCATCACCGCAAACACCGAGCGATGTCGTGAATACTTCGAGAACAGCCCGGCCCTGGCCACCATTCTCAACCCCTATATCGGTTACCTCAAAGCAGCGGAAGTTTCCAAGGAAGCCGTCGAACGCGGCGTGACCATCAGGCAGATAATACTGGAGAAAGGCTTACTGGACGAAAAAACACTGGACCGTATTCTGGACCCCTCCTCAATCACCGGTGGGGCGGAAAAATAAACCGGTCTTCCCGAAACTTGGAAGACATATAATATATAGATAATAAAACATCAGCGACCGGTCATGATAACCATGGAATAGGGCGGAAGAGATGATCACCATCAAAATAAACGACGTGGAGGTCGCCGTAGAGGAAGGCGTCAACGCTATCGAAGCGGCAAAAAAAGTAAGTGTGGCGATCCCCCATTTCTGCTACCACCCCGGCCTCTCCCTGAGCGGGACGTGCCGCATGTGCTACGTGGAGATAAAAGGCGTCCCCAAACTTCAGATAGGCTGCAATATACCTGTCAAGGAGGGTATGGAAATCTATACGGAGTCTCCCGCGGTGATCAAGGAGCGGAAGGCCGTTCTGGAGTTCCTGCTCCTCAACCACCCCCTGGACTGCCCCATCTGCGACAAAGGCGGAGAGTGCCCCCTGCAGGACTATACGATGGCCCACGGTGAGGGAGAAAGCCGCTTCGAGTTCCAGAAGATGACTCGGTATAAACGCCGACCCTTGAGCGATAAGATAATCTTCGACCCCGAACGCTGCGTCCTGTGCCTGCGCTGCACCCGCTTCACCGAGGAGATAACCGGCACCAACGAGCTCTGGGTAAAACAGCGGAGTGACAAAAAGGAAATAACCCTTTTCCAAAACCGCCCCCTGAACAACAGCTTCCAGGGCAACCTCGCGGACATCTGCCCCGTGGGGGCGCTGACCAGCACTGATTTCAGGTTCAAGGCCAGGGTCTGGGAGCTGGAGAAGACGGAGAGCGTATGCAACCTGTGCAGTGTGGACTGCAATATAACCACCTGGAACAGGAAAAACGAAGTTATTCGCCTCACCCCCAGGGTCAACATGGAGGTTAACGAGTGGTGGATGTGCGACAAGGGAAGGTATGGCTACCACTACATAAACAGCGAGGAGAGGATCACCCGGCCCCACATCCGCCAAAACGGAGAGCTGGTGCCCGTCTCCTGGGAGGAAGCCATCAAGAGAGCGGCAGACGGCCTGTCGGAGGTGATGCGCAACAAAGGGTCGTCCGGTCTGGGCGGCGTCTGTTCGCCGCGATGCTCGAACGAAGACGCCTACTTGTTCCAGAAGCTTATGCGGGGCGTCATGCACACCGATAACATGGACAACGGCTTTCATCCGTCATCCAGGGCGCAACTGGCCCGCATAAGAAACAGCGACAGGGCCATGGGCTCGCTCTCTGCAATCGACGGAGCAGGGACCATCATTATTTTGGGGGAAGACCTGACGGAAGAGCATCCCGTCTTCAGTCTGCGGGTGAGGAAAGCGGTCAGCAGGAGCGGTGCCAGGCTCATCATCGCCAACAGCGGCGCTACTGAACTCGACGCCCTGGCCACCCAACAATTGAATTACAAAGAGGGCACGGGCAAGGTTCTGCTCATGAGCTTAATAAAAGCTCTGGTGAAAGAACCGCCGGTTCCGGCGCGATTTAAAGAAATCGCTTTAGGCGTAAAAAACCTGTCACTGGATGAAGCGGCTGAGGAGACAGGGGTAACCGCCGCGGAGGTAAGGGGCGCGGCGAAACTGTTTGCAGGCGGTGGAGCGAGGGCCATACTGTTCAACTACGATGCCGCTGACGACTCTCTGCTGGACACCCTCGATTTTCTCTCCACCATCATGGGCAGCGGGAGGAATACGTCCATACTCATGTTGGGGAGCGGCGGTAACTTGAGGGGAATGGAAGACCTGGGAGTCGCCCCTGCATGGCTTCCGGGCTACGAGAACGGAAAAGGTAGTGAGAAATTGAAAGATTTTTATCCCTCCGCTCCTTTATCCGGCAATGGCAAAAGCGGCCGGGAGCTAATTGCCGGAGCGGGATCAGGGGAAGTGGGGGGGCTCTACCTGGTGGGGGTAGACCCGGTAGAGGATATCGGCGCTGAAGAACCGCTGGGAAAGCTGGACTTCCTGGTGGTTCAGGACCTGTTCATGACCAAAAC
>JAUXIQ010000240.1 GCA_030620925.1 Nitrospinota bacterium | reverse complement strand
GTGCCTGCCCAGGCGAGGGCCCGCGTGCCGCGGGACGCCCCTACGCACCACTCCGCATCCTGTCATTCTGAACGGAGTCCCGCCTTCCTCGGGACGAAGTGAAGAATCTCGCCTGTCTTTGCAGCACCCTTATGTTTCCGGGCGTCTTCGCCTGTCCTCCCCCCTTTCCCCTCCAACGGAAGGCAGAGCCTGGCGTGTTTCCGGGAAAAAAACCGGATAGCTAAGATACGCGAGATTCTTCGCTTCGCTCAGAATGACAGTCGAGTAGGAACGAGGTTTCCTATTGGATCGCGGTAAAACCCGCCGCGACTAGTCGCGCCTGCAGAAAGACCCTGCATCATGTTTCTTGCATCCCGCGCAAAGTCCTGTTGAACTTCCTTCAGCCGTTTAGTATATTCCCCCTAATGGAACCACAGATGAACACTGATAATTAATTTATCTGCAATCCGGGTTTATCTGTGTTCATCTGTGCTCATCTGTGGTTGCTTTCACTTGAGGAGGATAGACTTATGGCCAGAGCGCTGGAAGGGGTTAAAATTCTCGACCTGGGGAGACTGGTTCCCTATCAGTTCGCCACACTGCTGCTTGCGGACCTGGGAGCCGAGGTGCTCAAAATAGAAGAACCCACCCTGGGGGACTACGGCCGCACCCTGGGCCCCAAATACAAAGAAGAGGCCGTGGCCTTCCTGATCTGCAACCGCAACAAGAAGAGCATGAAGCTCAACCTCAAATCGGAAAAAGGGAAAGAGATTTTCCGGGACATGGTGAAAGAATACGACGTGGTTTTCGAGACCTTCCGCCCCGGCGTCATGGACCGCCTGGGCCTGAGCTACGAATCCCTGAGCGAGATCAACCCCCGCATCATATACGTCTCCGGCACCGGCTACGGCAAGGACGGCCCCTACGTCCAAAAAGCGGGGCACGACATAAACTACATCGGCTACGGCGGCATCCTGGGCGTTACCGGACGGCACACCGACAGGCCAATAATCCCCGGCATCCCCATCGCCGACATGGCGGGCGGAGGCGTCTTCCCCGCCTTCGGCGTCCTGGCGGCCCTGCTGGCCAGAGACCGCACGGGTAAGGGGCAGCAGGTGGACGTCTCCATGACCGACTGCATGGCCGCTTTCTGCGTGCTGCCCATGGCCAACTACATCTCCAATAAAATGAACCCCGGCATCCGCACCCTGCCCCTGGCAGGAACCGCGCCCTGCTACGGAATCTATAAAACCAAGGACGACAAGTTCGTGGCCTCCGGCAATCTCGAAGATAAGTTCTGGACCAACTTCTGCAAGGCGTTGGAACGCGAAGACCTCCTGGAACTCCAGTTCGCGGCGGGAGAAAAAGGGGAAGAGGTCAGGGCCGAGCTGGACAGCATTTTCCAGACCAAAACGCGCCAGGAATGGGTGGACCTCATGTCCGAGTGGGACGTATGTTTCGGCCCCGTACTGGAAATTGACGAAATGATGGAGGACGACCAGCTTAAAAACACCCGCGAGATGTTCTTCACCATAGACCACCCTGTAGAGGGCAGCGTCCCCCAGATAGGGTTTCCGGTGAAATTTTCCGATACCCCCGGCGAAGCCGTCACCCCCTCACCTACCTTCGGCCAGCACACCGAAGAAATGCTCAAGGGGCTCGGCTACAACGACCAACAGATCAAAGACCTCAATTCAGAAGGAGTTATCTAACACGAGCCACTATGCACGAATATGTGCCTCCGGAACAATGCGTTATAGAATATAATCTGTATGGGCAACCCTTGGGTTACCCCTGGTGCTCTCTGATTTTGTAGGAGCGCCTTCCAGGTGCGAAATATAGCGATCCCGCGGCACGCGGGACTGCCCCTACAAATAATCATGCATCGTGAATCATGACCTTGAGGGGGTTAAATAAATGCACCCAGATATAGAAACGGGCGCAACGTTCCCCGATTTTAAGCTCCCCAACCAGAAAGACGAAGAAGTCCTCTTCTCAGACCTTCTGAAACAGGCCCCGTACACCGCGCTCGTATTCTACCGCGGCCACTGGTGACCTTTCTGCAGGTCACAGTTTGCGGCCATCTGTTCAGAGTATACGCGCCTGAAAGACGCAGGGGTTCAGGCAGTGGGTCTCAGCGTGGACATGCCCGAATACTCCCTACAGTTCGAGAAGAGAATACTGCACAGAGTGCCCGGCGCAGAAGAATTTCCCCTCCAACTACTCAGTGACACGGAAAAAACAGTTATAGAACAGTTCGACCTGGTCGACCAGAACTCGCCCGTGGGCGTAGTCGCCGTCCCCGCCACCATCCTCATGGACGATCAAGGCATCATCAAATGGGTTTTCAAAGGCCGCAATTACAGAGAACGCCCCTCTGTAGAAGACATACTCTCGATACTGGTGGATTAACAATTCCATAATGGAGGCGTAAACCTCCTTATCCGCATGGGCGAACTCTTCGGCAGTTGAACGACCCACTTCATAGCGTCATTCACCGAAGGGTAAAATCGACTTTTTTACGACTTGACATTAAAAAACATGGGTTTATAATTTCGCTCAACTGATTAGCTATAAAGATCTTGAACCGACCTGAAGAGGGGGGAAATCATGAGTGAAAAAACAAGTGAACGCAGAGTTGATACCAGGAGGTTAAACGAGATCGGTCACGGCTTTTATTTATCAGCGGTGCTGAAAGCGGCATTGGAATTTGAACTGTTCACGGAATTATCAAAGGAACCGGCCAATTTATCGGATATTACCAAACGCATGGGAATAACGGAGAATGGAGCGGAGGATTTAATGACCTGCTGTCTGGCGCTTGACCTGGTGGAGAGGGATGGAAATCTGTTCAGGAACACCGAGGAGACGGAAAAGTATATGGTAAAGGGTAAGCCAAGCTATTTCGGTGACTATCTCATAGACGTGTTCAACAAAGCTTATTCTATGGCGGGTGAGCTTACAGACATCTTCAGAGGAAAGGTCCGCTCAGACATCGAGGGTATGTACTATCATTTTTCCTCTGACCCCAAGGAGGCCAGAGCTCTAACCGAAGCGGGATACACCGGCTCCATCGCGGTTGGGAGGTTGCTGGCCAAGCTCTACGATTTCTCACACCATTCGCTGCTACTCGACCTGGGCGGCGGCTCAGGCGCATACTGCATCGCTGCTGCTCAGAAGTATCCTGACCTCAAAGCCATCGTGTTCGATTTTCCTTTGGTTACCGAAGTGGCCGGGGAATTCATTGAGAAGGAGGGATTGAGCGACCGCATCTCAACCTATGACGGTGATTTACATAAAGACACCTTCCCTGAAGGAGCGGACGTAATCCTCAATGCGGGCAACATGCACGCATACGGCTCTGATAAGGCAAAACAACTATTCAAGAAAGCTTTTGACGCTCTTCCTTCCGGCGGAGGAATGATCGTCATAGACCAGATGCTCAATGATGATCGCAGTGGCCCACTTATTCCATCACTATACGCCCTGATTCAGAAATTTTACTCCGATGATGCACGCACCCATTCTATAGCAGAGGTCTCTGATTACCTTGCCGGAGCCGGCTTCCAGGTGCAGGGCTCCAGGGAATTAATTCCCGAACAATTTGGGATGGTATGGGCCAGGAAACCATAGTGGATATGGTTGATACGTCATGGGTGGTAATCCCGCGCATCGCGGGACTACAGGACTTGACGAAACCGTTGGCTCTCGTAGGGGCGGGTTTAAAACCCGCCCTTTGAAAATGCCTATTATCATAAAAGGCAGGTTTGATCCCGCCACACGCGGGACTGCCCCTATGATTGATAAACACCACGGTTTGCCTGAAATCGTCCGAGCACGTAAAACATTTTCTTCGCGGCGTATTAATGAAACCCGCCCCTACTTGGAATAAGCCAACCGTTTAAAAAGCGAGCCGACCTTCTTGCCCAGGAAAATAAACAGTTTCCCCACCAGGGAAACGACCATGACGCTGGGTCAGCAGGGCTCGAACTTCTCGTCGGTATAAACTTCTCTTTCTTCTTGCTCGTTCATCTATCCGATTCTCCCTTCATTTTTCAAGTATTTATTACACCTGTTCATCTTAATATAATACTTTCCGGCCTGTATAATGTAAGCGCAGCTACAAATTCTAACATGCTCCAGAGCTTATTAAATGCAACCACGGATGAACATCACGCCTGCCGCGTGACGTTCCGCTGATGAACATAGATACTTAACCACCAAGGCACCAAGGCTCAAATTCCATCCGTGTTTATTCCCGCG
>JAUXIQ010000148.1 GCA_030620925.1 Nitrospinota bacterium | reverse complement strand
TGGTGGGCGGAGCAGGATTCGAACCTGCGACTTTCGGCTTGTAAGGCCGACACTCTAACCACTGAGTTACCCGCCCACGTTCCGCTACTAGTAAAACTTCACGTCTGTTTGACTACCCTTTTTATATTCATCTGGTGTCTATTTGGTGCCAATGGTGACTATTTTACAAGGGGGAGTCTCATATGTCCATAAGATTCAGGGGGAATAGACTTCCGGCGATCAGTTGCTCTTTGTGGTCGCTTCCTTTCGGTCCTCGATCGATATTTTCTGCAGGCTCTTCTCGTAGGGCGCTTTGGCCACGCCCCTTTCGGTTATGATGGCGTGCACCAGATGGTTGGGGGTTACGTCGAAAGCGGGATTGAAGACATCGACGCCTTCGGGAGTCACAAGCTGTCCCTGAAAGTGGGTGATCTCGGTTCGGTCTCTCTCTTCGATGGGTATATCGTCACCTGTGGTGGTGGACAGGTCGAGCGTGGAGGTGGGGGCGGCGACGTAAAAAGGGAGGCCGTGTTCTTTGGCCAGCAGGGCGAGGGGATAGGTTCCGATTTTGTTTGCCACATCCCCGTTGGCGGCTATTCTGTCCGCCCCTACGAGAACCAGGTTCACCATTCCCTTGCTCATGCAATAACCGGCCATGTTGTCTGAAATGACGGTTACCTGGATGCCGTCCGTGTCCAGCTCCCAGGCAGTGAGCCTGGCTCCCTGGAGGAACGGGCGCGTTTCATCGGCTATGACTTTTACGCGCTTCCCCTTCAGATGCGCGGCCCTGATCACCCCCAGGGCGGTGCCGAAACCCGCAGTGGCCAGGGCGCCGGCGTTGCAGTGGGTGAGAACGGTATCCCCGTCCGAGATGAACCCTTGGCCAAAAGCCCCCATGTCTTTATTGTGCTGGATGTCTTCTTCCAGCATCCGCCTGGCCTCGGCTTCCAGGAGCTTTTTTATCTTGTCCACTTCCAGCGAGCGGTTCTCAGCAGCGACCCTTTTCATGCGCTCTATGGCCCAGAAAAGGTTGACTGCGGTGGGCCGGGTGTTCCCCATTATCGCGCAGATTTCTTCCAGCTCACTGTAAAACGCTTCGAAGCTGTCGGCTCTTATTGCGGCGGCGCCAAGGGATATGCCTCCTGCGGCGGCCACTCCTATGGCGGGAGCACCGCGCACCACCATGGATTTTATGGCTTCGGCCATTGCCAGGTGGTCTTTGATATCTACGTAGACTTCTTCGCCCGGTAGCCTGGTCTGATCCAGGAGGAGCACGCCGCTATCCAGGAACTGTATGGGTTTGATCATTTTGTCTTCCTGCTGTTGCGGGAGAAGATGGATAAGGGGGGTATTTATTCTGTTATTCGAGCGATTAATCGTTTCAGGGACGATTCGTCCAGGCCTTTAACTTCTATCCATTTGCTCCGGGATTTATCCCCGCCGGTTATTGAAAGGTCCGACCTGCTAACGCCCAGAGCTTTCGACAGCAGTTTCAAGCACTGCTCATTTGCCGCGCCTTTCAGTGGAGGGGCTGTGAGCTTAAGCTTGAGGGCACCCTCTTCCACCCGGGATATTTCCGCCCGCGAGGCCCTCGGCTGCACCCTTACCCTGAATTTGATCCCTCCCGGAACCTTCTTCGTGTCCAGCATGGATATATGAGCTATCTATAATTGTTCTTTTTCGCCGATTGGAATTATTCGCGCTCTTCCTGCTCTACTTCTTCAGGAGCGCTGTTTTCCATCATTTTCAGATGGCTCTCCACAAGAGACGTCAGCTGGGTCTTGAAAGTTTTCTTAAGGCTTTTGAGGTCCTCTATTTCTTTCTCCAGCTTTTCAATGGTCGTGTGGGTTTTGCGATTAATCTCTTCAGCCTGGAGCTTGGCGTCCTTTATGACCAGCTGGGCTTCCCTGTCTGCGGCCACCTTGAGGTCTTCGCTCATCTGCTGAGCGGCAAGCAGGGTCTCTTTCAGCTTCTGGTCGAAGGCGCGATAGTTGTTGAGTTCCGTCAGAAGCTGCTCTTTTTCCTCTTTTATAATATTGAACTCGTTGATCAGGTTCTCATATTCAGAGGCGAACTCCAGGAGGAAATCCTGCACCTCATTCATATTGTAACCACTGAAAGACTTTTTAAACTCTTTCTGCCGGAAATCCAGGGGAGTAATTCTCATTTTTTCACCTCCGCTCCTTTTTACGCCGTGCGTGGTGGCCGCCCCTGACCAGTTTTTTCCCCTCACTTGGTGCCCAATTCATCAGGGAATCCTGAGCCTCTCCGAGAGATCTCTCAGTGAACTGACTACGAAACCCTGAAGAAAAATTATAATTACTATAACCACTATGGGAGATATATCTATAGGCAAGCGTAAGTTTATCCTCCTTCTTACAGGCGCCAGTACAGGTTCGGTAATTTTATGCAGAACCTCTACCAGCGAGTGGTATGGGTTGAGATTAATCCATGATACTATTGCCCTGCAGATAATGAGAAATATATACAGTGTCAGCACAAAATTCAAAACGCTGGAGATGGCCCCGATAAAGTTGCCCAAGACGAACAATGTCGTCTCCCTCTTAAGGAGTATTCCTTTCTTTAAGCCTTCCCCAATTCCTGCGAGCGCAGCGTGGCGGCTTCTACCGCATCAATGGTGATTGATCGCAGTGCTCCATGCTCCAGGGCGTGAACCCCTTCAATGGTGGTGCCCCCCGGGGAGGTAACCATGTCTTTGAGCTCCCCCGGATGCTTGCCCAATTCCAGCACCATGCGAGCCGCTCCCAGGACCGTCTGGGCGGCTAGCAGAAGTGAGACGTCCCTGGGCAGCCCCATCTTTACGCCCCCGTCGGAAAGCGCCTCTATGAAAAGGAATACATAGGCCGGGCCGCTGCCGCTGAGCCCCGTGATAGCGTCCATCATCTTTTCTTCAACTATTATAGCCCTTCCCACCGAGGAAAATACTTCCAGGGCGAGATTTACGTCTTCTTCAGTAGCGTTGCCGCCCGGGGCCAGTGCCGCCGCGCCTTCCCCCACCAGGGCGGGTGTATTCGGCATGATCCTGATGATCCTGGGTCCGTTTTTGAGTTGCGATTTTATAGATTCTATGGTGGTCCCTGCAGCTATTGAGAGGACGAGCTTCGAGTCGTCGACTACAGGGGAGACGCCGCGCAAGACTGACTCCATAACCTGCGGCTTTACCGAGAGGACGATCACCTCGGAAGAGGATACCGCATCGGAGTTATCCTGCGTGGTGGCTATTCCATACTCCTTGTTGAGCTGCTGCAGCTTCTCGGCATCCGTATCGGCGGCGGTTATATTTCCCGGATCGACCAGGGAAGCGCTCAGGATACCGCGGATCAGCGCCTGCCCCATATTACCCGCCCCGATGAAAGCTATCTTCTTGCCTTTGATCAATCTATTTCTCCGTAAAAAATATGTGGTGCGGTCAATTTCCCCTGGGACCGAAAATGGCGGTCCCCACGCGCACCATGGTAGCCCCCTCCTCTACGGCCACCTCGAAGTCGCCGGTCATGCCCATGGAGAGTACTTCCATGGAGACCCCCTCAATCCCCATATCGGCGATTTTCCTGCTTATTTCTCTGAGTTGGCGGAAGTAGGGGCGTGAGTGGTCCGGCACGGGGGAGAAGGACGGAATAGACATTAGCCCATTTATTTTCAAGTACTGCAGAGCCGAAATCTTCTCCACCAGGTCTATAACCTCTGCAGCCTCTGCGCCGTGTTTGGTCTGCTCGCCGGAGATATTTACCTGCACCAGTATATCCATGGTGGTCCCCTCCTGCCGGCAGCGCTTGTCGAGCTCTTCGGCGAGCCGCAGACTGTCCACGGAATGGATTAGCTCGAAAAGCCTTATAGCCTCCTTGGCTTTGTTCGTCTGTAGATGGCCCACCATGTGCCACCGGGCTTCTTCGCCCAGCGCCTCTATTTTACCCCTGGCTTCCTGGACTCTGTTCTCCCCGAAGAGCCTATGGCCGGCCTGAATGGCTTCACGGATCGTAGGTACGTCTAAGGTTTTGGTGACGGCCACCAACTCAACTTCGGCCGGGTCCCTCGCCGCGCGTTCCGCGGCCCTGGCCATCCGTTCTCTGACTTCCTTAAGGTTTTTCTCTATTTCTGTCACAGGCATGGTTCGCGATTCTATGTTATAAGAAAGATAGTAACAGTTTTGCCCAACTCAGACAAGACTAAACTGGGGCGGGCTCACGCCGTGAAAGCGCCCTGATAAGCCGATAGACAGCTGCTGGGAGTTTAAGCCTCGTAAATGCGGTTCGTTTCCACCGATGGGATATATATCCGTCAATCGAGCATGATGAAACTCAGGATATGTCCTTTTATTCCCCCCTCCCCGCGATAAGAATAGAGGAGGGAGCTCTGGCAGGAAGTGCACAGCCCCGGTTCAATAATATTCCCCTCTTCAATACCTGCTTCCATTAGCTGTATCCTGTTGGCGAGGAAAAGGTCGAGATAAAACCTGCCGTCTCTTCCCGGTTTCAGAATCTTTTCCCACCACTCGTATTTCCTGCTGAACCCATCGGCGACATCTCCTCCCACCTCGTAGCAGCAGGGCCCTATTGCGGGCCCGAATGCCGCCAGAGTGCTTTCAGGGCGGGCGCCGAACTCCTCCCGCATAGTTTGCACGGTCTTTGCCGCTATACCCTGCCGGGTGCCCCTTCGTCCAGCGTGCGCTATCCCTGCCGCCCCTGCTTCCCGGTTAACCAGCAGAAGCGGCAGGCAGTCCGCTGTAAGGAGGGCCATGGGAATCCCCTTGACTCTGGTGATCATGGCGTCCGCTTTGATAGATTTATTGAGCAGGGAGGGGTCTGTATCTTTGTCGATGGTGAGTACGCGGTCGCTGTGTATCTGGCGCACCATTGCCGGATCGGTGGAGGGGAGCCCCAGTTCTTTCATGAACCGCCTGCGGTCCAGAGGTGAGACGAAGTTGAGGGGTTCGGCGTCCGATTTTTTTTCATTCTCCTTTACGCTGAAACCGTGGCGGATGCCCTGCAAATCTTCCAGGGTATTCAGTGTGATGTAGGCTACGTCTCCGGCATCGTTTATCTTATACTGGTCGTGCATCGCTCTCGGTCTTCCGTTCGCTAGTCGGGTTTGTGGATGTTTCTCAGGTGATCTTTCGGCAGGCCGGTATTTATGTGATCCCAGGGAAAGGTTTCGTCGCCGTCGCGCTTCCTGCACACGTAGAAATCGGGATTGAGGTTAATCATTTTGAGGGCGGCCATCCAGTCGCCCTTGCACTCCAGTGTTTTCGAGAGCAGTTCCCCCACCTTCCTATCACCCCTGGCCAGTATCCCCTGTATGTAAGAATATTTCGGCAGATCGTTGATAACATTGACGTTGCTTTCCCCCGCCAGTGTTCCTTTTATATGCTTTATCTTGCCATCCAGGGAGCGGATGTCGTCCATGGCCTCCCATTGGAAGGGGGTTCCCGGTTTGGGAACGAAGGGAGATATGCTGAGTGTTATGTCACCCAGGCGGTCCGTTTTCTCAGCGGTGGATACCATAACATGCTTGATTCTTTTGGCCATCGAGATGATGGCTTCCACATCCTCGCCGGTCTCCGTGGGAAGCCCCACCTGAAAGTACAGCCTGAGATTGAGCAGACCACCGGCGAACAGCAACCGGACTGTCTCGAGTATTTTTTCGTCCTCAATGCCCTTGCGGACCAGCCTGCGCAGCCTTTCCGTTCCCGCTTCTGGGGCCAGGGTGAGAGACTTTCTCCCTCCTTTCAACAGAAGAGGCACCAACTCTTCGTCTATGCTGTCTATCTGCAGCGACGATGTGGAGACCTCTCCCCCCATCTCGTTTATTCCCTCGAAGATGTATCTTATATTTGGATGGTCGCAAACGGCGGAACCCAGCAGACCTATCCTTTTCCTGAACCTCAGTC
>JAUXIQ010000331.1 GCA_030620925.1 Nitrospinota bacterium | reverse complement strand
GAAGAACTACTTTTATCCGGACCTCCCCAAGGGCTACCAGATATCTCAATACAGCGAGCCGCTGGCTTCCGGAGGCCATATCGATATAGAGATGGACGGCCAGGCCAAGCGCATAGGCTTAACTCGCATACACCTGGAAGAGGACGCCGGAAAACTTATCCACGGAGAGAACCTCAAAGACCCTGACCGGAGTTACCTGGATTTCAACCGCTGCGGTGTTCCCCTGATAGAGATCGTCAGCGAGCCGGTTATGCGCTCCCCGGAGGAAGCCAGGGCTTACCTCACGGAGCTTAAGTCCATGCTCCAGTACCTTGAAGTGTGCGATGGGAACATGGAGGAAGGGAGCCTGCGCTGCGACGCCAACATATCGCTGCGGCCGGAAGGGAGCCGGGAGTTGGGCGTAAAAACCGAAATAAAGAACATGAACTCCTTCCGCAACGTCCAGCACGCCCTGGAATACGAGATAGAACGGCAGACCGGCTTGCTGGAAGCGGGGGAGCGCGTGGTGCAGGAGACAAGGCTGTGGGACGCCGTCAACAGTGTAACAAACCCCATGCGCTCCAAAGAGGAAGCGCACGATTACCGCTACTTCCCGGAGCCTGATCTGGTGCTGACGGAAATTTCAGATCAATGGATAGAGGAGGTGCGGGCTTCCCTCCCCGAGTTGCGGGATCAGAAGAAGGCTCGCTTCCTCAGCGAATTCGATATTCCCGATTACGACGCTTCCGTCCTCACTGCCTCGAAACCGCTGGCTGATTTCTTCGAAAGGTGCATCGAGCTCTATCCTCAGCCTAAAGTTGTGAGTAACTGGCTGATGGGAGACTTTCTGAGGGAGCTCAACAACCAGGGCATAGATGCCGATCAAGCCCCCATCACTCCCCGGCATCTGGCGGAGATGCTGAAACTCATGGACGAGGGGGTCATCAGCGGCAAGATAGCCAAGACCGTTTTCGAGGAGATGTACGGCAGCGGCGAACATGCCCGGGAGATTGTGAAGAAGAAGGGATTGGTCCAGATAAGCGACGAAGAAGAATTAGGAAGTATAGTGGAAACCGTCATCGCCCAGAATCCTGATGAAGCGGAGGCTTATCGAGGGGGTAAGGATAAGCTTTTGGGTTTTTTCGTGGGCCAGGTGATGAAGGCCACGGGCGGAAAGGCCAATCCCGGGCTGGCCAACAAAATTCTGAAGGAGAAACTCGGAGCAAATTGAACTCTGGTTCCCGTATAACCGTCCTTTCATTCCTCTTATTATTTTTCTTCCCGCCGATGGTGCTTGCCGCGCAGTGGAAGGAGAAAACACTTCCGCACTTCAAGATACTTTACGTTTCCCAGGACGATCATTACGCCGAAACGCTGCATCGGAATTTAGAAGGGATCAGAAGCAGGATAGTATCGGATATCGGAGAGGTAAACATACCTCCCACGAAGGTTTACATCGTTCCCTCGCATGCCCGGATGATGACCCTTCAACCTCGGGGGAGCAATATACCCCCCTGGGCCGCGGCTGCAGCTTTTTCCCGGAAAAATCTTATCCTCATCCGCTCTCCGAGGCTGTTGAGGGGGAAGAGGAAAGATATAGTGAAGACGGCGGCTCACGAGGTGTCTCACGTGCTGCTGGGAAGGGCCGTGGGAGGAAGATTCGTAATTCCGCGCTGGCTCAATGAAGGCTTCGCCATGTACGAGGCGGGTGAATGGGGGCTGGGGGAAACCACCACCATGATGTGGGTTTCGGTTACCGACTCCTTCTACCCCTTTGAGGAGCTGACCAGCGGTTTCCCGGAGAAAGAGCAGGAGGTCCGAATCGCTTATCTACAGAGTATAAGCATGGTTTCCTACTTGCTGGATAAATACGGCCGGGAGGATTTCATCCTTTTCATCAGACGACTGAGGGAGCATAAAAACCTTAACTACGCGTTGAAACTAACCTATGGCATGACCATGAGGCAGTTGGAAACAAGATGGCACAAGAAAGTGCGCGTGACCTATTCCTGGATTCCCATCGGGACCAGCATCTCAGCCCTCTGGTTCCTCTTTACCTGGCTGCTGGTGGTCGGTTATATAAGAAAGCGGGTGCAGGCCAGGAAAAAATTGCGCCAGTGGGAAATAGAAGAAGCGGAAGGGAGGTGGACGGACTTTGAATGAAGTAAGTGAAGAGCGGGCCCCGCAGTGGAACCTGCTCAAAACCCATTTCCCGACTATTATAAATATACTGAGACGGTTCAATAAGACCGACCATGCCTTCGTCATCACCATGGCCATAGCCATAGGTATCCTGGGCGGATACGGTGCGGTGGGGTTCAGGCTGCTCATTAAATTTTTCGGCACCCTCCTCTATGGCGGGGATAGCACTATGTTGACCGTGCTCCAGTCCGTGCACTGGTCTCACCGCCTGTTTTTGCCCATGATCGGGGGGCTGCTGGTGGGTGTCTTGATTTATAAGCTGGCCCGGGAAGCCAGGGGGCACGGCGTCCCTGAAGTCATAGAGTCGGTGGCTATCAGGGGCGGAATCATCAGGCCCAGGGTGGTTTTCGTCAAAGCGCTGGCTTCGTCCATCTGCATCGGCTCAGGTTCCGCGGTGGGCAGGGAAGGGCCCATAGCCCAGATAGGTTCCGCGGTGGGCTCTTCAGTGGGCCAGATATTCAAAGTATCGGGAAGGAACCTCAAGACGTTCGTGGGCTGCGGGGCGGCGGCGGGAATAGCGGCCACCTTTAACGCACCCATCGCCGGGGCGCTCTTTTCGGTGGAAATATTGCTGGGTGATTTCCGATACACCAGTTTCAGCCCCATAGTGGTCTCGTCGGTGACGGCCACTGTAATCTCCCGCCATTACCTGGGCGACTCCCCGGCATTCACGGTGCTCCCCTATCAGTTGATAAGCGCCTGGGAGTTCATTCCCTATCTGATTCTGGGAGTGGTGGCGGGCTCGGTGGGTTACCTGTTCGTTAGGACGCTGTACAGGGTGGAGGACTACTTTGAAAAACTGCGTCTGCCTGAATACATGAGGCCCGCGCTGGGAGGGCTTGCCCTGGGAGTAATAGGAATATTCCTTCCCCATGTATATGGCACCGGCTACGATGCCGTGGATCAAGCATTGATTGCGCAGCTACCTATAGCACTGCTGGTAGGGCTGATGTTCGCCAAAATCATTGCCACCAGCCTTACGCTGGGTTCCGGGGGTTCGGGGGGAGTCTTCGCTCCTTCGCTGTTTATAGGCGCCATGATGGGCGGGGCCATGGGGACTTGTGGTTCACGCCATTTCACCCCAGTTTACCGCGGGCTCCGGCGCTTACGCCATGGTGGGTATGGGGGCGCTG
>JAUXIQ010000294.1 GCA_030620925.1 Nitrospinota bacterium | reverse complement strand
GACGTCTCCCATGCAGGAGCGTCCCGCGTGCGGCGGAATGATCGCCCGGGACGAATACAAGATTCGCTTCTACGACCCTCAACGTTCTCTATAACGTCCAGTAGGGGCAGGTTTCAAACCTGCCCTTCGCAAATTTCCATCATCCTGGTGGGCGGGTTTGAAACCCGCCCCCACGGCCGCCCAATTTTTAGGGCAGGGCAGTCCCGCGTCTTGGGCAGGCACGAGACCTGCCCCTACGGTCGCGCCTGTCCCGCGTTCCGCGGGACTACCTGGCTTTTGTAGGAGCGGCATCCCGCGGCAGGCGGGACCGCGATGATGCCACAATAACTCATGGTCTAGCAGGGTCATTTCAACAAGGCAGGCACAATCTTGCAATACGCTACACCCCGCCCCTGTCATGCTCCATTGTGGGATCGCAACGAAAATATAATTAGCTTGATAAAGCCCCTGCCTTCTGCTATATTTTTTAGAATTGACTAAATATCTGAATGAATATGGGCACTTACAGACGACGTCTTTGCTCTTTTCCTTTTGATAACGGCGAAAGGCAAAAATATCATGTTCGGCATAGGCACCTGGGAGCTTATGTTAGTCTTGATACTGGCCCTGATCGTATTGGGCCCCACTAAGCTCCCGGGCATCGCAAAATCTCTGGGCAGGGGATACGCAGAGTTCAAGCGGGCGGCACAGGAACTGCGCGATAACATAGGCGGCGAAGTGGACATCAGCGATTTCAAGGAGAGCATAAACGACGCCAAACGCTCTTTAGAAACCGACATCGAATTCGAAGACATGGATGAATACGAAGACGATACGGGCTTGGACACAAAAGAAATAAGCTCTTCCAGTTTTCATGAAAACGACCAGAAAAATGACGACGAGCCCGACTCCGAAACGCTGCAGACGGCGGAAAACATCCCGGAGCAAAATCCAACCCACGACACCCCCATAGACCAGACGAGCGAAAACCAGGAAGTAAAAACTCCTGACGAGCGGACAGAAAAAGACACCGATCCAACCGATACCTCCAGGGATGGGATAGAAGATGACAACCGCTGATATGAATGAAGATAAATTACCCTTCATGACCCACCTGGAAGAACTCCGAAAAAGGCTGATCATAGTCTTCATCGCCATCGGGATAGGCTTCGGCGTGAGCTACTCCTATGCGGAGGAAATCCTTCTCATTCTTAAAAGACCTTTTCCGGGCCAACTGATGGCGCTGGCCCCCACCGAGGCATTCATAACCATCCTCAAGGTCTCTTTCTTCACCGGGGTTCTGCTGGCCATGCCCGTTATACTGCACCAGATATGGAAGTTTGTGGCTCCCGGCCTCTACGAGCACGAGAAAAAACACACCGTCCTCTTCGTCATCATCGCAACCTTCCTCTTCTTCACCGGGGCGGTGTTCTGCTACTTCGCCATACTCCCCTTGGGACTGAAGTTCCTTCAGCGCTTCGCTCCCGAGGCCATAGAAACCAATGCCTTCAGATTGTCCGACTACGTCGCCTTCGTAACCAAGCTGCTGCTGGGCTTCGGGGCCGTTTTCGAACTCCCCCTGGTCATGATTTTCCTGACCAAGATCGGGGTGGTCACCCCCGAATCGTTAGCCGCCAACAGGAAATACGCCATACTGATCATGTTTATCGTTGGGGCCGTTCTGACGCCGCCGGATGTCTTCACACAGCTCATGATGGCCGGACCACTCTACGCCCTGTACGAAATCAGCATCATAGCCTCCAAGATTACCTCGAGACCAAGGGCCGAGGATGAATCCACAGAAGAGAGTACAGATGACAGTGAACACCAGGGAGCTGGAACCGAGGAATAGGCTCATCTTCGCGCTTGACGTGAGCGATGGTGGCCGAGCGCGGGAACTCATCAGCGGGCTGAAAGACCACGTGGGAGCCTTCAAAGTCGGTTTTCAGCTCTTCACCAGAGAAGGCCCCGCCATAGTGGAAGAGCTTCACCGGCAGGGGGCCAAATGCTTCCTGGACCTCAAGTTCCACGATATCCCCACTACCGTCGCCCATGCGGCACGTTGGGCCGCTGAAACCGGCGTATATATGTTCAACGTGCACGCCTCCGGAGGCCGGGATATGATGCGCGCCGCGGCAGACGCCGTTCATAAAACAGGCAGCTCCCAGCCGCCCATCATGCTTGCCGTGACCATCCTCACCAGCATGGATGATGACGCCCTGCGCAAAGTCGGCTTCAGCTTCAAGAGCAAGGAAGCCGTCTTCAACCTTGCCCGTCTCAGCAAAGAAGCGGGCATGGACGGCGTCGTGGCGTCGCCGGAGGAGATTATGGGCATCAAATTCGGCATCAAGGGCGAGTTTATTGTGGCCACTCCGGGCGTAAGACCCCTCGAAGCGAAGAAGGACGACCACAAACGCGCCGCCACCCCTGCTAAGGCGATAGAAGCGGGGGCCGATTTCATCGTGGTGGGCCGCCCCATAAGGGACGCCGCATACCCCGCACAGGCGGCGGACCAGATTTGTTCCGAGATAGAAAGCGCGCTCAAAGGCAAAAGCCTCTAGAGCAGATGGTTTAAATCATCATAACCCTTTATGTTCCGAAAGGAACACCGCAAGACGATTAAATTAAGTTAACTTGCCGATCCTTGTAAAATCGCGGCAAGATACCGCTCCTAAGCCAGGTAGAAGCGCCTTCCAGGCGCGATTAAACTATTTCCCAAGCAGATAGATCATTAAATCGAGCCATGTCTCTTGTTAGAGCTGATATAATCGTCACCGGGATCGTCCAGGGCGTATTCTATCGAGCCGATACTCAGCAGCAGGCCGCCGCTCTGGGACTCACCGGCTGGGTGCGGAACGAAATGGACGGCAGCGTCGGAATCACGGCCGAAGGTGAAAAGGAAGCCATAGATACACTGATCGAGTGGTGCCATGAGGGGCCGCCGGGGGCAAGGGTTGACAGGGTCGAGGTAAAATGGTCCGAGCCCACCGGTCAATTCCAACAATTCTCCATAGAATTTTAGCACCTACGTCGAAATGGGAACTCCCACCCAACCGCAACCTGTAAAATTCATTCTGGGCCTGATTTACACCTGCAGGCCCGATGCTGAGGACGCGCTCGATTCCATGACCCAACGCTTCGGCGCCGGACATGGAGTGTACCCCCTTCCCCTTCGATTTCACCGACTACTACCGGAAAGAAATGGGCGCCGGTCTCACACGGAAGTTCGTGAGCTTTCATGACCTTATTCAACCCACGCTTCTGCCCGATATTAAGCTCATCACCAACGCCCTGGAAAAAGAGCTGGCCGCTCCGGATACAAAGCGCAGGGCGGTGAACCTGGACCCCGGTTATCTCTCTCCGGCGAACCTCATACTGGCAACTACCAAAGAATATAGCCACAGACCCTACCTCAGGGACGGCATCTACGCCGATCTCGTCTACCTGTTCCGTGAAGGGACATTCACAACCCTTGAGTGGACCTACCCCGATTACAGGGACCCACGGAGCATAGAATTCTTCAACGGAGTCAGAAAAACTTACATGAAACAATTGCCCGGCACCCAGAAGCATCCTGCGTCACGGGGTATACGAGAAGCATCTTGCGCTGTCATTCTGAGTCTTGCCCTCGAGCGGGCGAAGGGCCCGCCTTCCGGGGGGCGAAGAATCTCGCCT
>JAUXIQ010000402.1 GCA_030620925.1 Nitrospinota bacterium | reverse complement strand
TGAGGCGTTTTATCTCTCGTTTGTGGAGCAGGAGTTTCCGGGCACGCTCCGGCTCGTGGTTGGAACTGTTGCCCATTTCGTAAGGGCTGATGTAGCAGCTTACGAGGAACACCTCCCCATCCGTCACCCGGGCGTAGCTGTCCTTCAGGTTTGCCCGGCCGTTCCTCAAGGATTTAAACTCCGTGCCGGTCAACACCATTCCCGCCTCATAGGTCTCTTCGATACTATAATCGTGGCGGGCCTTTTTGTTTGTGCAAACTATTTTTTCTCCGGCCATAGCCTTAAAATGACAATTTCATGAGTTTAACAAACGTTAATTAACCGATCCCGGTGAGATTTCTCAGTAATATTCAGGAAATTGCTCTTTAGATAATTATAGAACCGGGCAAACTTTTTTGCAAGGCCGGTCGCGCCGTCAGAGCTTGCTCACCAGGGACAGATCGATGTGTCGCTGCTGGATATTCACGTTGGCCACCTGGGCGCGGACCCTGTCTCCAATTTTGTAAACACGCCCCTTTCTCTCGCCCACCAGGGCATGTGTGCCTTCGTCGAGAAAATAGTAGTCGTCTTTCAGCTCCGTGACGTGGATGAACCCTTCGATGAAGAACTGTTCGAGCTCGATGAACAGCCCGCTGGAGATAATGCCGATAACGACGCCGTCGAACTCTTCCCCCAGATGGCCCATCATGAGCTCGGCGCTCATCAACTTCATCACCTCGCGCTCGGCCTCTACCGCAGCGCGCTCCCTGTATGACGAATGTTCGGCTACGTTTCCCAACCCATCGAAGAGCCCTTCTTTCTTGGCCTTGGCGGGGCCGCTGCGCCGCAGCAGCTTGAGGATGCGGTGGATCACGAGATCGGGATAGCGCCGGATGGGAGAGGTGAAATGGGTGTAGCAGTCGAAGGCCAGGGCGAAGTGGCCGATGTTATTAACGGTATATTTGGCCTGCATCATGGAGCGCAGCAAAAGGTTGTTGATTATCAGCTCCTCCGGTTTATCCGCCGCCTCATCGAGCAGGCGCTGGAGCTCCCTGGAGTTCCCGCTTTCTACACCGTCGGTTTTATAGCCCATGCTGCGAGCGAACTCGGCGAACTCCGTCAGTTTCTTCGGGTCGGGCTTCTCGTGGGTTCTGTAAACTGAGGGCACGCCCGATTCGGATATATGGGCCGCCACCGTCTTGTTAGCCATGAGCATGAATTCTTCGATGAGCTGATGAGCCGTGTTCCGCTCGGCGCGGACGATGCTCTGCATGCCCCCCTCAACATCGAACACCACCTCCGGCTCGGGCAGGTCGAAATCCATGCTGCCCGCCCACATCCTGTTCATGCGGAGGGTCATTGCCAGGTCGGCCATCACTTTCAGCGCGCCTCGCAAATGGGCAAATTTCTTCGCCGCACCCCTTTTATCTCCGGAAATAAGCTGATTGGCGATGGTGTAGGTGAGGCGGGCCTTGCTTCTGATGACGCTCTCGGCTACGCGGTGGCCGCGCAACTCGCCTTTATCGGTCAGCTCCATGAAAGCGCTCAACGCGAGGCGGTCGACTTCCGGTTTGAGGCTGCATATTTCGTTGGAAAGCTGTGGAGGGAGCATGGGTATAACCCTGTCGGGGAAATAGACGCTGGTGCCGCGGTTTCGCGCCTCTCTGTCCAGCGCGCCCCCCGGCAGCACGTAGTGGCTCACGTCTGCGATGTGAACCCCCAGGAGCAGGTTGCCGTTGCTCAGTCGTTCCAGTGATACGGCGTCGTCGAAATCCCGCGCATCCTCGCCGTCGATGGTGAAAAGGAGCTCGTCCCTCAAGTCTTCCCTGTCGGCGAGCTGTTCCTCACTCACCTCGGCAGGACATTCCGCAGCTTCTTCCATCGTCCCGGGGGAAAATTCGTGGGGGATGTCATGTTTATGTATGATGACCTGAATTTCTATGTCTTCCGTCTGGGGTTTGCCCAGGACTTCCATCACTTTCCCCCTGGGCATTCCGCCCTCTTTGGGGTACTCGGTAATCCGGGCCAGGACAACATCCCCCTTCCGCGCCCCGTGCCTCTCCTTGTGAGGTATGTGAATCTGGTGAACGATCTTACGTTCGGCGGGAACCACGCGTGCCACCTTCCCCTCCGTCTCGTAATAACCGACCACATCCTCATTGCCCCGCTCGAGGACACGGCTCACCCTGCCCTCCATCCTGCCCCCGCTCTTCCAGGCGATGACCTGCACTTCCACCCTGTCCCTGTGCATGGCGTCGGCGAGGTTCTCCCCCCGGACGTAAACGTCTTCCGTAACCCCGTCTTCCGACTCAACGAAGGCGTAGCCCTGCTGTTTGCCGTGGACTTTGCCCACGATCACCCTGGAGCGCGAAGGGAGGCCGTACTTGCCGTCCGGCCTCTTTTCTATCATACCCGCCGCCGACATCCTTTGCAGCATCCGCCGCAGAGATTTTCGCTCTCTGGCGGGAACGCCCAGCCGCCGGTTTATTGCGCTCAAAGAAACTCCGGAACGCCCGGAGTTTTTGACGAAATCGAGTATCTTCTTTTCGTTGAAATATTCAGCCATGGCTCAGACCATCCGGGCAAGGCTCGCCTTGCCCAATTTAAAAAAGAAAAACCAGCACATTCTGTCATTCTAAGTTTCGCGTCGAGCAGGGCTCAGAATGACAATGTTCGGTGCGGTGTAGGGGGCGAGCGCTGCTCGCCCATTTTCACCCTCCCCTTTTTCCCCTCCCATCAAGGAAGGGGGGACTTTGCCTGATCAAAGTATCGCAGCAAAGCTGAAAAGAAGCTTTACAAAAGAGTTCCCCCGGCATCGTAGACGGCTTCAATGGGCGTCGTTCCAGTTCAGGC
>JAUXIQ010000262.1 GCA_030620925.1 Nitrospinota bacterium | reverse complement strand
TGTTCCGGGCAACATCTCGTAGGGGCGATCCTTGTGATCGCCCTGGGCAGGCACGAGACCTGCCCCTACAATCGCGTCAGGAAGGCGCCCTACCTAGCTCTTGTAGGAGCGGCATCTTGCCGCGACTGGTAAGGGCGAGCCGCCGCTCGCCCCTACGATTGATATGCATCAAGAGCCTCTGCCCAACAGGGGCGGTTTTCATCCCGCCGAACGCGGGGCCGCCCCTGCTTATTCGTTTTCCCCGGATAGGGAGGCCTTGAAAAAAATACTCCTCAACAAAAGCCTCCAGGGAAGCAGGCCGGATTCGAACATCAGCTTCGAGGACATCTTCGAAGCCCCGACCCTTCGTTCCACAAATATTATGGGAATCTCCTTTACGACATATCCATTCTTATGCGCGAGATAGGCCATCTCGACGAGGAAAGCGTACCCGTTTGAGGAAACGCGGCTCATACGGATACCCTTCAGCGCCTCCGCCTTCCAGCACCTGAAACCGCTGGTGCAGTCTTCGAAGGGGAGGCCCAGCACGAATTTCACGTACTTGTTGGCAAACAGACTCAACAGCAGCCTCCTGATGGACCAGTTTATGATGCGTATACCGTTTAAATACCTGGAACCGATTATCAGATCGTTGTCGGGGATATTCGCTAAAAAATCGGGGATAAACTCGGGAGGGTGAGAAAGGTCGGCGTCCATCTGAAAAATATACTTCGGGTCCAGGCTCAAGGCATATTCGAAACCGTCTTTATACGACTCCCCGAAGCTTTTCGGTTTGTCGCGTCTGATTAAATGTATCCTGCTGTTGCTGCTGCGCAATTGCTCGACTGCATCCGCCGTCTTATCCGGTGAAGAGTCGTCAACGACTACTACATCCAGGTCCAGACCCAATGAAAAAATCTCATCGAGCAGTTTTTTTATATTCTCCGCCTCGTTATATGTCGGTATTACGATAACTGCATCCATTTTCCCGGCAGCCGCCTGTAACTCCTCATCCTGCTACAACTTGAAATCCCGGGCCTCGCCCTTTAACTACAGAGCACCGGCTTAAAAGTTATCGGCTCTTTTGTCGGCTCACATTATATTCTCGGGTCTCCATGAGCGTCAAGCCGGTCAGGTGAGCCCTGCATCAGGCATTAAACGACAACGAATAAAGGAGAAGGCCGCGTAATGCGCAACGCACGCAGGACAAAGGGCTATTATTTCTAATAAACGGCGAGCCTGTTGGCGTGATCGAAGACGAGAATTTTTGAATCAGTATCTTTCGCCAGCCAGGCGTCGACTAAATGCTGGCAGTTCTTCGCAGGGGCCATCCTGATATCTTCAAGAACGGCGTCATCGAGGGAAGAGAAAACATTAATTTTGTCAACGCGGTTTACGTATTCATTGAGCTTCACCGCCTTATGGGAATAGAGCACGTATTCTTCCCTTTTTGCGGGTATCTTTCCGGGGGTCTTCAACCTGTCGTGAAAATTCAGGCGCGTCGTTTCGTCATACGTAATCCCTCCGGCCATCTCGGCGACTAAAAGCACCTCCCCCCCATCACGAACGGCATACTTCGTCAGCTCAAGCCCCCGCTGGGCGCGATAAAGGTCTGCACCCTCATAATCCTTGCCCGGCGAGACGATAACATATTTTTCAGGGGCCACGGAAAATCCCATCAGCTCATCCACTTTGCTCATGCCGCTGGAAGCCGCCCGTGGTATATCCCCCACAAAGACGTGGCGGCCCGCCACCGCCAAGGCGACAGAACGTCTGTCTTTCAAGTAAAGGGCCGCTGCCTCCATCATGTCTTCCGCAACGGGGTTGCCCCTCCGCTTTTCATCGGGATGGAGAGGATGCCTGCAGAACGTCGATTCTTTTTCCAGCGCCAGGCTGTGGTTCTGCTCGATCGTTTTAAAGCAGGCCATCCCCGGCATGATATTCTTTACCGGATTCGAGTAACCCGCAAAATAGTGAGGTTTCATGGTGCTGGGGAGGATAACCGTTTCCGCATCGTCGGCCTGCGAATTAAGGCGCACCTCCGTCCCGTAAGACGTTTTCCCGTAATAGGAGAATTCCGAATCCCTGCAATCGTTAATGTATACGCCGTTATCTATCCGGGACTGATCGAGCCGCTTCTTAATATTGCCGGCGAGCTTCAGATTGCCTACGCTCGAATGGTCGTGCGAGCCGGTGGCGACGATAGCCTTAACCTGTTTAGCACCTGCCAGAGCGGGCAGGAGAGCTTCAAGGTATCTCTCCTGCAAATTGCCTCGCGTCTCGTCCTCCAGTAAGATGCTGACGTTCATACCCCTGCAAAACTGACTTACATCCGACTCCCCGACGGCTTTTTCCAGCTCTTCAACCGACGGGTATTCCACTTCCCTGGGCCTGTAGACTCCCGCCAGCCTGTCTTCGGGTATATGGATCGGAATAGTGCCGGAACCATAAGAGAGCTCGATGCGTTCTGTTTTCATGACACGAAAATATCCATCAGGGTTCGATTATTCCTCTTCCGCTTAAACGGCAGCGTATAACTAATATATTTGCCGGTCGGTCGAATATCAATTCAGGGAGGCGGAGCGATCCCGTCCAGGAAACTAATGGATTGCCGGATAGAATAAAACAGACCGACGCCGGGAAACAGAGCGCCGACGGCGAGAACTTGATTTCGGGCTTCGACAGGGAAAATGAGAAGGGAGCCCCCTTCTTTAAGAGGACACCCCTCCACTATATTAGCTATCTTTCAGGTGACCTTGCTCTCCACTACTCCCTTGCCCGCTTTTATCAGCCGGGCCAGCTCCACCACGTTGCGCACCGTGTGGCAGCAACTGTTCAGGCCGAAATCATCCTGCAGTACGCCGTGGCGGATTTCGGGGTCGAACTTACCCGTCCCGTTCTGCGTGGCGGTGGCCGCGCCTCCGAAGAGGGACCCCGCGCCTGAGCCAACGGGTATCATCTTGAAGGTCATAAAGCTCATGACCAGGGCCTGGAGCGTTGTCTCCAGCCCGCTGTTCCTGAACCAGCTAACGGCGATGGCCCCGCCCACCTTGTTTTTCAGGCCGTCCTTGTAGACGTTTCCGTGCACCACCACCCTCAGGCGGTCCAACATGCTGGCCACATAGCCGGACATTCTGCCTATGTAAACCGGCGAGGCAACGATCAAGCCGTCGGCCTCCAGTATCTTGGGGTAAATCTCCCCCATCACGTCCTCATCCTGATAGCGGCAGAACTTCCCCTCTTCCTGTTTGCTCAGGCACCAGTTGCAGTGGTTGCAGTCCCGCAGCTCAAGCCCTTTCTTCCCGTCGAGGGAGACAATCTCCGTCTCCACACCGCCCATCTCCTCACCGGCCTTGAGGGCCGCGAGAAGTATTGCTTCAGTGTTTCCGTCTGTCACGGGGCTTCCGCTTATCCCCAACAGCTTGATGTCCATTTCTTCCTCCCTTTCATCCGGATCAAGTTCAACGCAAAGTGCACCAAAGCTTACACGACCGGCGGAAAAAAATCAAACATTCGGTTTTTCCGCCTCTTATACGAGCTCGTTTTTCAGGCGAAAGCATGGATGGAGACGACTTTGAGGGGAATCGGTCATACCTGACTATTTGGAATTTTTTGAGCAGTAATTCAGTACTTGGGGCATTGAATACCCCCGCCACAAGTGACGGGGTTCGACCCGCCGAGGCGAGACATGATGCTCCCAGCCATGAATGAGTGGGTATCCAATTTTGGCTTTCGATGCAGGAACTTCATCCTGTTATCGGTCTGGAATCAGAGGAACTCATATAGGGCAGGCACAAGGCCTGCCCCTACGGTCGCGCCTGTCCTGCGTTCCGCGGGACTGCGCCCTTTTCGGGCAGGGCAAGCCCTGCCCCTACGATTCGGGAATACAGGGGCAAATCCCGCTTGCCGTGGGGTTTCAAAAGGCTCGTTCGCAATTTCTTTTGGACTCTATTGTTACGAAGGTCCTCAGACGTCCACCAGTTCGTCCGGCGTCTCCAGCAGCGCCGTCAGGTCGTTCAGGAAACGCTGCGCCTCGGCTCCGTCCACCACCCTGTG
>JAUXIQ010000312.1 GCA_030620925.1 Nitrospinota bacterium | reverse complement strand
TTTAAACGGCAGGTTTTTGTAAGCAGGGAGAGGCTCAACAGGGCGCTGAGGAGAGTCTCGATTCTGTCCAACGAGAGATCCAAACCAGTGATTATGAGCCTTTCCGCCCAGAGAATGGAAATACGCTCTAACAGTCCTGAGATGGGAGAAGCCAAAGAGGAGCTCGATATACAGTTGAGCGGGGACGAAGTGGAGCTGGGCTATAACGCCAGGTACCTGATGGAGGCCTTGACTGCCATAGAAACGGAAGAAGTGCAAATAGATATAATAGACGGGGCCAGCGCCAGCGTTGTCAAAGGCAAGAGCAGCGAGGAATACCTGTGTGTGGTGATGCCCATGAGGGTGTAACCGATACACTCGACAACGAAGGGAATATCTCATCGTTTACCGGCAAGGAGAAGAGAGGTATAGATAAAGAATGATAATAGAGCGGTGGATTTTGCATCGCTGCGGCATGAAACACCAAACTGGAGCAGTGATAAGCGTTTGTCCGACAAAGCACCCGGTTTTTCTTACCATGATGGATGCTCCAGATTCTCTCCGCAGAGGTTATCCTCAATTGTCCCGCAGGGTATCTTATTAAAGGGAAATTGCTGCCGCAGAGGAGCGTCAAGCGGCCTGGATTAATCAAGACCGGCAGACCGGGTGGCGTTTTAATTATGCCTGTTTATCTCACTGAGGCCGCAGCTTCCGTAGACAGCCTTTTCACTGCAGGCTGAGCAGAAACGGGCGAGTAGGCGGGACGCCCGAAATACGGCGCAAATGGAAAAATATTAAGGTTTTAAAGGGATTTGAGCATGATATAATGGGTTTACAGCGGAGACGGGGGTCTTGCAGAGCGCCTCCCTGGGGGAAGGCGGGCAGTTTCAGAAGACGTTTCAAAAGAGAGATTGAAAAAGCTGGCGGTTGACCGAGCATGGAGAGGAACCGGAAAAAGTGGTGACCGATAAATACGACGCCAAAAGTATTAAAGTTCTGGAGGGCCTGGAGGCGGTCAGGAAACGCCCGGCCATGTACATCGGGTCCACGGGGCCGGAGGGCCTCAACCACCTGGTCTACGAAGTGGTGGATAACAGCGTGGACGAGGCCATGGCGGATCAGTGCAATAACATAAACGTCACCATCCATATTGACAACAGCGTAACGGTGCTCGACGACGGCAGGGGTATACCGGTGGACAAACACCCCACAGAGGGCGTAACCGCTGCTGAAGTCGTGCTCACCAAACTCCACTCCGGCGGCAAGTTCGACAAGGAGAGCTACCAGGTCTCGGGGGGATTGCACGGGGTGGGGCTGTCGGTAGTGAACGCCCTTTCGGAATGGCTCGAGGTGGAGATAAGGAGGGACGGCATCGTTTACAGCCAGCGGTACCAGCGAGGGAAGCCCATGGGGCCACTCACCAAAACGGGCAAGACAAAATCGAGAGGCACCAAGGTGACCTTCATGCCCGACGGCAAGATTTTCGAGACCATCGAGTTCGGCTTCGAGGTTCTCACCACCCGGCTGCGGGAGCTGGCGTATTTGAACAAGGCGCTGCATATCACCATAGATGACGAGCGGAGCGAAAAGAGGAACGATTTCCTTTATAAAGGCGGTATTTCGGAGTTCGTCCAATACCTCAATAAGGGCAAGAACGCGCTCCATAGCCGGCCCATAAGCATGGAGAGCCTGAGGGACGGGGTGAAGGTGGAAGCGGCCATGCAGTATCACGATGGTTACAACGAACAGATTTTCACCTTTTCCAACAACGTGAACACCCTGGAGGGCGGAACGCACCTCGTCGGATTCAAAAGCGGCCTCACCAGGACGGCCAACGCCTACGCATCCAGTAACAACCTGCTCAAGGACGTCAAGGAAAACCTCGCCGGCGAGGATATCAGAGAAGGACTCACCGCGGTTATCAGCGTTCAGGTTCCGGAGCCGCAGTTCGAGGGACAAACCAAAACCAAGCTGGGCAACAGCGAGGTGAAAGGCATCGTGGAAGCGGCCGTGAACGAAAAGCTTTCCGCATTCTTCGAGGAGAACCCTGCCGTGGGCCGGAAGATAATCGAAAAGGCGGTCAACGCCGCCAGGGCGCGCGACGCGGCCCGCAGGGCCCGGGATTTGACGCGCAGGAAAGGCCTGCTTGACGAAGGGAACCTGCCCGGAAAGCTCGCCGATTGTTCGGAGAAAGACCCCAGCCTGTGCGAGCTCTACCTGGTTGAGGGAGATTCCGCGGGCGGCTCCGCCAAGCAAGGGCGCGACCGGTCTTTCCAGGCCATCCTTCCCCTGAGGGGCAAGATACTGAACGTGGAGAAGGCCCGCTTCGAAAAGATGTTGAAAAGCGAGGAGCTGTGCACCATCATAACCGCACTGGGCACGGGCATCGGGCCGGACTTCGATCCAGCCAAGATACGCTACGATAAGATAATCATAATGACTGACGCCGACGTGGACGGTTCGCATATAAGGACTCTCTTGCTCACCTTCTTCTTCAGGCAGTTGGAGGAAGTGGTGAAGAGGGGCCACCTGTATATAGCCCAGCCACCCCTGTTCAAAGTGAAGAGCGGCAAGCGGGAGCTTTACCTCAAAGACGAAGGGGGGATGGAAGAGTTCATCCTGGCCCAGGGGACGTCGAAAGGGAGGCTCGAGATCGCAGGCAACGGGAAAGAGTACACCGGCAAAAAACTGGTTGCCCTCCTCAAAAAGCTCACCGAATACACTCGTTACCTGGATGCCCTGGAACGCCGCGGATACCCCCGCTTCCTCATGGAACTGCTCATAAAAGCCGATCCGGGCAAGAAGCATTTCGCCGACATAGCGAACCTCAAGGAAATCATGGGAAAATTGTACCGGAAGCTTCATAAACCGACACCTTCACTGCCCTTCGTCTGGGAGACGGCCCAGCCGCTTTCACTTGAAAGCCAGAAACAGCTTCTCGATCTGGGTTTCCGTATCCAGACCGTCAAGCGAGACGGCGGAAAAGAGGTGGTGGGGGAGAGCGTGAAGCCGGTGGACGTGAACGAAGACCTCAAAAGACTCCTCTTCAGATTCCACATAGATGAGGAGACCAACCTGCATGAAGTGGTCTTCTGTTGCAACACCAGGGGACGCGACGTGGAAGCCACCATAAACTGGGAGCTTGTCTCTTCCGCCCTGTTTCGCAACCTGAGGGAAAGCTTCAATCGGATAAAGGAAATGGACCACCCGCCGTTCATGATCTCAACCGACGATGGGGAAGGTATAAGCGTGGAGTCCAAGGAGGAGCTGGTGGAGAGGGTCAAGGAAGTGGGGCGCAAGGGCCTGGCCATACAGCGCTACAAGGGGCTCGGCGAGATGAACCCCGATCAGCTCTGGGAGACCACCATGGACCCCTCCCGCAGAACGCTGCTGCAAATCACGGTGGACGACCTCTACAAAGCCAACGAGCTGTTCACCATCCTCATGGGCGATCAGGTGGAGCCGCGCAGGGAGTTTATCGAGCGCTA
>JAUXIQ010000336.1 GCA_030620925.1 Nitrospinota bacterium | reverse complement strand
GCAGTTGATTCCCCTTCCTTTGCCGGCAAGCGTGAGGGAAAATCTGCACCTGGCCATCATCCGTCCGTACATACAGGTCAACACCCTGGAAGCCAGAGAGGCACTCAAACAAGGGCAGGAACCCATTCGGGAGATGGTGGAGTACGCCGGGGCAGTGACCGCGGAGCTGGCCTGCGGGAAAAGCCCGCAATGCGAGCGATACAAGGAGATCAAGGCTCAGGCCGCCGAAGGGCTTTCGAAGGCTTCCGGGGGAAAAGATGCCGCGGTCTGGAAGTATATAGAGGGGGCGGAGAGATTGGTGCGAGCCCTGATGCAGGGTGACCTGGAGGAAGTAGGCAGGGCCGTGGAGCAGGATGAGATAAGAACCAGCAAACGTGCGCCGTTTATAAGAGACGGCTCAGGGAAGAGCCTCTATATGCCGGTAGTGAACGCCGCCCACGAGAGCGGAGCTTATGGATGCTCGATATGCGGTTCCGGACCCTCTATTTTCGGGATTACCGATTCTGAGGAGAAAGCCTTTGCGGTTACCGACGCCATGTCCGAAGTGATGAATCGGGCGGGCGTGGAGTGCCAGGCTTTCGTTTCCACCATAGACGATAGGGGTTCATATGCCCTGGGATAATAGAGATAATTCATGAATTATCTCTAAAGGTCGCTGTGATGTCCGTGCATAATGAGCAGTATGAAAACCCCGTAGGGACAATTCACGTCCCGCGACGAGGGATGTTTCCTGTTATTAGTAAATAGATAGCATAAACCCTTAAACCTTCTTCGCTTAACCGATCGGCGAAAAGTTATGCCCACCAATTTACCGCCGCAGTATTTTGAGGCAGAGAAGAAGCTGAGGGAAGCCAAAACGCCTCAGGAGAAGATTCAGATTATGGAGGCCATGCTCTCCATTATCCCCCATCACAAAGGCACTGACAAACTGATAGGGCAGCTCCGCAAACGTCTATCCAAGATGCGAGAGGAAGTGGAAACCAGTCCCAAGGCGGGGCGAAGGGATAGCATCTACCAGGTGAAGAGGGAGGGTGCGGCCCAGGTGGCTATGGCGGGGTTGCCCAATACCGGAAAATCGCTCCTGCTCAAAGCCCTCACCAACGCGGACAGCAAGGTGGCGGATTATTTCTATACCACCAGGTTGCCCGTGCCGGGCATGCTGATGGTGGACAACGTTCAGATACAGTTGGTCGACCTCCCTGCGGTCATGGACGAATCGGCGGAATCCTGGCTTTACAACTTTTTCAGAAACGCCGACCTGCTGATGCTGGTGGTGGATTTAACCGACGATCCCGCAACTCAGGTGGAGCTGCTGGTGGAAGAGCTTAAAGGGAAAAGGATATGCCTGGAAGGGACGTCTTCGGAGGAAGAAGCGGGCCTCGGCGACATTGTAAAAAAGGTCATGCTGGTGGGGACCAGGGCCGATCTGCCGGGCGCCGGGGAGGGTCTCAAAGAGCTTCAGTCGAAGTACGGGGAGCGCCTCAACGTCTATGTGCTATCTGCACGGGAAGGCCTGAACCTGGAGGGCCTGGGGAAAGAATTGTTCCTCAGCCTGCAACTGGTGCGGGTCTATACCAAGGCGCCCGGAAAGAAGATGGACAGGCGGAAGCCGTTCGTCCTCTCTAAGGGAAAGAGCGTTAAGGACCTGGCTCGGAAGGTGCACAAGGATTTAGAGGGAAATCTCAAGTTCGCCCGCATCTGGGCGGAGAACAAATATGACGGCCAGAAGGTCTCCGTAGATTACGTTCTGGAAGATGAAGACGTCATAGAATTGCACGGTTGATCACCCGATACCAGGGCACAGCGATGAACATTTTCCGACGGGCTTTGAAGTTCAACAGAGAGGCTGTCCCGCTTATTATAATTCTGTCGTTGTTCGTCAGTCTTCCCGCTGGAGAGGCGGCGGAAAGGAAAATCCTCCTTCCCCCTCATTTTCAGATAAAGGTATTCGCCTCCGGCCTGGGAGCCCCTCGCTTCATGGCCTTTGATGGAGCTGGAAACCTGATGGTGACTCTGCCCCGCAGAGGACAGGTGATCGTCCTGCCTGACAGGAGCGGGGATGGACGCGCTGAAGAAAGAGTCGTCTTCGCCGACGGTTTGAAAAACCCTCACGGTATAGCTTTTCGCCAGGGATACGTCTACGTTGCGGAAGAGGGCAGGGTGGTGCGCTTCATCGATAAAGACGGGGACTTGAGAGGTGAAGAGATGGAGGTCGTGGTGCCCGGTCTGCCTTCCGGCGGGGGGCACTGGACTCGCACCCTGGGCTTCGGGCCGGGGGGCGAAATGTACGTATCCATCGGTTCTTCCGGTAACGTCTGCTTCGAGGAAGACCGGCGGCGGGCGACCATCATGGTTTTTGAACCCGATGGAGGGGAGGGCCGCATATTCGCACGAGGGCTGCGCAATTCGGTGGGTTTCGTGTGGAACTCCAAAACCGGTGCAATGTGGGCCACCGATAACGGCAGGGATTTTCTGGGCGACGATCTGCCCCCCGACGAGCTGAACCTGATCGTTGAAGAGACCCATTACGGATGGCCCCGATGTTATGGGAACAGGATCAACGACCCTGAATTCGGTGATCCGCTGCTTTGCTCCCGCACTCAACCCCCGGCGTTTGAGTTTCAGGCTCATTCCGCTCCCTTAGGGCTGGCCTTCTATACCGGAACCATTTTTCCGGAGGAGTATCGGGGAGACCTTTTCGTGGCCTTCCATGGGTCCTGGAACCGCTCCGTACCTACGGGTTATAAGATCATCCGCCTCAAGATGAAAGGGGATAAGCCGACGGGTATAGAGGATTTCGCTACCGGCTGGCTGGTGAATGGGAGGGCCTGGGGGAGGCCGGTGGATATAGTGGTTGATGCACATGGCCGGATGTACGTCTCAGATGATCGCAGTGGGAAAATATACGTGATCACATACAGCAAATAGCCGTGATGGAACGGAAGATCATTCACATAGATATGGACGCCTTTTACGCCTCCGTCGAACAGCGGGACAACCCGGAGCTGAAGGGCAAGGCGGTAATCGTGGGCTGGAAATCGCCCCGCGGCGTGGTATGCGCGGCGTCTTACGAGGCCCGCGAGAGCGGTGTGCACTCAGCCATGGCCATGGCCGTGGCGCGCAAGTTGTGCCCCCGCGGGGAATATATAAATCCTCGCATAAAACTTTATTCCGAGGTGTCCAGGCAAATCAGGGCTATTTTTAATGATTTTACCGACCTTGTGGAACCGCTCTCCCTGGATGAAGCATTCATGGACGTTACCGAAAACAAGAAGGGTATCCCCT
>JAUXIQ010000101.1 GCA_030620925.1 Nitrospinota bacterium | reverse complement strand
GGTCGGCGCGCTCCAGCAGTTCCATTTTTGTAGTGGCGTCCTCAGGAAAAGATGCTATCCCCACGCTTATGGTAAGCTTTCCGTCGGGTAGCTTCTCCTCTCCTTTGAAGGCAAATTCCTTTACTGTATTCATAAGCCTTAACCCCAGCGCCTTAGAGGCGGCCTTGCTTTCTTCAGGAGCTATAACGGTGAATTCCTCACCTCCGTATCTGGCCACAGTGTCGTAATTTCTGCTTTGCTGTTCGAGTATGCCGGCTATCTGCTTGAGGACTTTGTCCCCCGCCATGTGGCCGAAGAAATCGTTGTAGTCTTTGAAAAAATCGATATCCAGCATGAGGAGGCATACGCTGTTCTTAAGTCGGACGGACCTGGATATTTCGGCATCCAGTTGTTGATGGAAAAATCTATAGTTATATAGGCTGGTGAGCTCATCGGTGTTGGCCAGGTTTCTAAAAAACTCCGCTTCCCTGGCCTGTATCTCGAGCTTGTGTCGCTCACTGAACCTTGCTGCGACTAATGCTGCCTGCTCCGGAATCACCGGCTTCCACAGGTACTCATCCGCTCCCGCTTTAATGGCCTTGACCACATTTTTCGGACTACCGGTTTTCCCCATGGCGATAATTCCCAGATCGGCATTCCTTTTTCTGGCGTCTTTGATTTCCTTGAAGGGGTCCGCGTTATTATCATCCAGATCGACGATAATCATCGCGAATTCTTTCTTCCGGCGCCTTCGCAATATTTTGTAGTCGCTGGCTTTTAATGCCTGGGTAATTAGTTCGACTGCTTCCTTATCTTTGCTCAACAAAAGGGCGTCTAATAGCTTGTCCATATTGTTACAGCCCACATCGTAAATTTTGATTGAATCAAAACGACGAGCACAGCCTGGAGTTTCAAAATGATAGTGTAATCAAACTCCTTTGACAGCAACTATTTTTACCATTTATGGGGTATACGATGCAATAAAAATATGGTTTACAAGCCGCTGTTAAGTCGTTTCGACAATTGCGGATACCGTTTTATTTTTCTCAGCTCCGTCTTCTTGCCCTGTTGTGGAAAGGGAACGCCTGAAACGGGGGGTCTGCCTTATTATCGGGAGGACTCGGTTATTTTCCCTTAACTCAGAAGAGGCGGTAGGTATATCCAAAAAGGATGGCTCCTATGAATCCCACCATCATGTAGACGTAGAGGGCCCGACGCCTGAACAGGGCCATCACCGCCAGTATGGAGGGCACGGACATAACCGGGCCTGCTATGATGAACGCAAGCACAGCGCCCTTGTCCATCCCCAGGTCCATAAGCCCACTGAGCAGCGGGACGGCGCTGATGCTGCTTATATAGGTGGGAATGCCGATCATGGTGGAGTAGAGCACTCCGTATGCGTTCTTGGTGCCCACGGCGGTCACCACCCAATCCTGGGGGACGAAACGCATCACCACCGCCTGGGCTACCACCGCAATGAGGATGAACTTGCCGATGAAAACACTGAACTTCCAGGTGAGGCGGAGCGTTGCTTTTATATCCTCGCCGGTTACTCTTCCCGCGCTTTCGGTCTGCACTTCGTTTCCTGAGGCGGAGCATGATGTTGGCGGGTTCTGCTCAGGCGGGGCGGTTTCCAGTCGAAGAATGGAATTACCAAAATATCCGCGTCTGGATAACCGGTCCGTCATCCAACCCGCAGCCAGGCCCAGGATAACAGCGGAGACCAGCTTCCAAAGGGCGATACTTAATCCCAAACCGCCCAGGGTTATGAAAAAGGCGCTGGGGCTCATGAGCGGCGATGAAATCAGAAACACCATCACGGGTGCCATGGGCGCCCCCGCAGCCAGCATGGCCGCTACCGCGGGGAGGACCCCTATGGCTCACAGGGGGCTGACCAGACCCAGAAGCAGTGCTCCAAAAATAGCCCACCCTTTGGCCCGATGAAAGTAGAGGGACACCTTCTTATCAAGCTTGAGCGCGGACATTATCGAGGCGATGACTATGGCCAACACCACGAACCACCACAATTCGGCCAGTATATGACCGGCCGTCTTGGCTATGATCCACAACTCACCATACATTTTCTAATCTCCTTCTGAAAGGCGTATGTAAAAAGTCCACTTCCCTGTGTGCGGCGTTATTTACACTCGGCGCAACTTTCCCCGGGATCAGCGGTCAGCACATTGAGCACGCTGATGACCTTGTCCACGTCCCTACCGGAAAGTTTGAGTCTCCTGAGAATATCCTTGTATCTGTTCAGCAGCGTACCCCTGATCTGGTCGTAGACTTCCAGCCCTTTGGGGGTCAGGGCCACACGGATCAACCGCCTGTCCCGCTGGTCGAACTTTCTTTCCGTTAACCCTTTCTTCACCAGTTCCTCCACCACGCCGGTCATGGTTGGAGTGGTGAGGTACATCTTCTCCGCCAGCTCGCTCATGGTCAGGCTGCCGCTGTCCCCCAGAGCGTCAAGGGCGTAACACTGGGTAACAGTAACTCCGAAGGGGCTCATCTCGTTGCGGTCTCGAAACTGGTGGCTACGGATGAAATGCTTTAACGTTTTCTGGAGTCTATCCGCATGGTCTTCGACTTTACCCATTTATGAACTGCCCCCTTTTATTTGGAAACCAAATTATAAGGATTACATATATTTGTATATTCAAAATAATATAACGTAACCATCCTGTCAACAAAAAAAAGTAACCGTTGCCCCGACACGGGTTCTGCGCGGGCGCTCGGCCCTACGTTTGCCGGCGTTTCTGCTAAATTATGTTTGTGGGGTCATTGGGTTTGCCCTAAAGGGTTGTGGGTAATGATGCATATCGATTGTAGGGCGGGTTTCAAACCCGCCCCTACGCTAGATCCGGTAGGAGCGGCATCCCCCGGCACGCGGGAACGCGATCAATTTATTGTATTCACCCCCACCTTAATTCCTCCCCAACCGGAACGCCCCGCGGCAGGCGGGCCGAGGGGGAGGGAGAACTAATACCTCCCTTATCGTACTCATTTAACGATTCATCGGTCCGAAATCTTTCGAATCGACAAATCTCCCCTCCACTGGAGGGAGGGGATTAAGGGGAGGGGGATTTTGAAAGCGCAAAAGAAAGCGGGTTTGCCAGGGCAGGCGAGATTCTTCGTCCCGCTAACCGCGGGACTCAGAATGACAGGATGCTGCGTAGGGGCGGGTTTGAAACCCGCCCTAGTGGGGCGTATGCAATACGCCCCTACACCAAACCACCTATCGCCCATCAGGGCGGGGGCGCATCGGGGCCTATAAGCTCCACTCCCCGCTCTCCGGGGTTCACGGTAATCGTGCAGTAGCCGTAATCCTCCTCCACCAGGCCGGTGATGATGTAAGGCCCGCGGGTGACCAGCAGGTGGCCGTATTTCTGGTAGGCGGCGGGAAAAAGCGTCGCCTCGAAGATATCCGTCTCGTCGTGGAGGGTGACGAACTTCATATATTCCTCCCGCCCCTTGAGACGCACCCGCCGGTTGGTGACCATGGTCCCCGCCACGCGCACCCTCTTCCCCGCGTGTTTGGGTATATCCCCGGCAGATATGAGTCCCTCATCCTTCAGGGCGTCCCGGTATAGAGTCATGGGATGAACGGAGACCTCGAAACCGAGTATCTCCCGCTCCAGGGCCAGCTTCTTCTCCCACGAATAGTCGGGCACACGGGGCACTATGGCGGAAGGTTTCTCCTTGAGAGCACTCATTAAAAAAAGTTCTCCCCGGATCCCTTTCCGGGGGAAACCCTTTAAAAAGGGTTCTCCCCCGGCCCCCCTTCCCAAACTTTTTTCGCCATGACCATTATCGGACCAGAACAGCTCCAGTTTCCACATCAGCTCGGGGCGGGTGAATTCAAAGCAGTCCAATGCGCCGCAGAGGACCAGGTTCTGCGCCTCCTTCAGGGTGATGTCCACCCGGCGGCAGAAATCGGTGGGCGAGACGAAACGGCCTTCCTTTCGAGCCTCCAGCAGGGAATCGACGGCCTTCCGGGTGAGGTCTCGCACCGACATGAGACCCAGGCGTATGCCTTCCCCTTCGGCGATGTAGCGGCGCTCGCTGCGGTTCACGTCCGACGGCAGTATGGCGAGCCCCATGCGCCGCGCCTCCTCCACGTAAGCGAACGCCGGGTAGAACCCGCCCCCGTTGGATAGCACCGCGGCCATGAACTCCGCCGGGTGATGCGCCTTCAGGTATGCGGCCTCGAAAGAGACCTGGGCGTAAGAGGCGCTGTGGGCCTTGCAGAAGGCGTAGCCGGCGAAGCTCTTTACCTGCCGCCATATCTCTTCGGCCGTTTCTTCCTCCACGCCCTTTCCGCCCGCCCCTTCCATGAACCGCTTCTTCAGCGCCAGCACTTTTTCCGGCGAACCCTTGAAGCTCATGGCCCGCCGTATGGAGTCCGCCTCACTCAGGCTCATGCCCGCCACCTCCCGTACCACGCGCATGACGTCCTCCTGGTAGATCATCACTCCGTGCGTCTCCTCCAGGAAACGCATGGTCGGATGCGGATAGACGATCTCCTCACGGCCGTTGTGGCGGTCGATGAAACGGCGCATCATGCCGCTGTCGGCGGGGCCGGGCCGGATGACAGAGCTTGCCGCTACCAGCGTGGGGAAATCCTCCACCCTGAGCTTGATCATGAGGCTGCGCATACCCGGCGACTCGATGTAGAAACAGCCCATGCTCTTTCCCTTCCGCATGAGGCGCAGCGTATCGGGGTCGCTTATGAGGCGGTGGTGGGCCATCTCCGGCTCCACCCCCTTTTCTTTTATGTCGATCAGGGTGTCGGCGATGACGGAGAGGGAGCGCTGGCCCAGCAGGTCTATTTTGATGAGACCCATGTCCTCGGCGGCGTACATATCGCACTGGGTAACCACCAGCCCTTTGGCCGCCCGCTGGAGGGGGACGTAATCGGTGAGCGGGCCGGGGGTAATGATCATGCCGCCGGTGTGCACGCCCAGGTGGCGTGGGTAGCGGTCCATAGCGGCAGCGATCTCCAGTATGGTCTTATAAGGCTCCCTGTGCAGGGGCAGGTCGCGGGATTCTGGCAGTGTCTCCACTGCTTTCTCGATGGCGGAGACCGCCACGTGTGGTAACCGGCGGGTGAAGGCGGTCACCTCGGATTGGGGCATCCCCATGGCCCTGGCGACATCCCTCACCGCCGAGCGGGCGGAGAACCTGTTGATGGTGGCTATCATGGCCACCCTGTCCTCGCCGTAACGCTCGTAGACGTATTCCAGTATCTCGTCCCGCCGCCGCCAGCAGAAATCCAGGTCTATATCCGGGGGGCTCACCCGTTCCGGGTTCAGGAAACGCTCGAAATAAAGGTCGTGTTCCAAGGGGTCCACGTGCGTCGCGCCCAGGACGTAGGAGACGATGCTGTTAGCCGCCGAGCCGCGGCCCACGGTGGGGATGCCCAGCTCTTTGGCTTTCTCCACGATATCCCATACCACCAGGAAATACTCGGCGTAGCCCAACTTCCGGATGGTATCAAGCTCCATCTCCAATCGGCGCACTGCTTCCGGCGTGATGGGCCGGTAGCGCTCGCTCAGGCCCCGGAAACAGACTTTCCACAGGTAAGAGAAGGGTGTCTCCCCCGGCGGCAGCGGGTAGGCGGGGAACCTGTTGACGCCCAGCTCCAGCTCTACGCTGCACGCTTCGGCTATCCGCGCCGTCTCCGCCAGGGCTTCGGGATATTCACCGGCGATCCGCGCCATGAAGTCAGGCGGTTTGAGCCAGGATTCCGGGCTGCACAGTTTGTCGGCATTGACGCCGTGTATGGTGGCGTTCTCCCGGATGGCGGCCAGCACCTTGTGGATTCGGAAGCCTTCCCCGCGGGCGAAATGGACATCGTTGGTCACCGCCGCCGGGAGGCCGTTCTCATTTGCGAAACGGGCCAGCTCCCTCATTCCGCCCGGGGAGCAAGCGGACAGCTCCACGCGGAGCCCCTCTTTGCCCCGTTTATCCATGAGAGTGCGCAGAAGCTCTGGCTCCGCGCTCAGGATGAACAGGCCCGCTCTCTCATCCGCCAGTGCATCTTCCAGGGAGAAGTTTTCGTCGAGCCGGCGGGCGGTGATGACCCGGCAGAGTGCGGAATATCCTTTCCGATCCCTGGCCAGGAGCACCGCTTTACGACCCGTTTCGGGGTCGTCCACCTCCGCGCCGAAGATGGGTTTTATCCCCCGCTCACGGGCGGCTTTGTGGAATTCAACAGCGCCGTAGAGGGCATTGGTATCAGTGACGGCTAACGCTTCCATACCCGCTTCCGCGGCGGCGTCCAGCAGCGCCTGTATCTTGTTTGCACCTTCTAACAGCGAATAGTTGCTGTGGCAGTGCAGATGCACGAAATCCTGTCCCATCTTTCCTCCGCCGGCACGTTTCCAGACAAAACACAACTACCATTAGCCATTATAAGCGAAGAAAATACGAAAATCAAGGAATGATAGACAAGGAAAAGCGAGAAAAAGGGACAAAAGAAAAATCTATGGGGGAACCTTTTTGTATAAAGGTTCCCCCCATACCCTCTTCCAAAAACTTTTTTGACTGCTGCTCACAGCATCAATGCTGTGCTCTCGCGCCCCGCGGGGTCGCCGCCCAAAACACCTGCCACAGGATCGCCTTCCAGGCGCGACCATGGCAGGGGTACGGTCCCGCTGTACGCGGGATACCCCTCTTCCGCATTCCTGTCATTCTGAACGTAGTTCCGCGGAACGCGAGACGGAGTGAAGAATCTCGCCTGCCCTTGCAAATCCCTCGTTCTGCGGGATCATCAACAACCCACCCATGAAGCCGTTTCCCGCCTTGGATAATCAAATAGGATATAAACTATCCGATTAGTTCAGCCGATAATTCAAATAACACATCTCCGGGGAGTGAGTCTCGCTTTGCGGGGTGGTCCCGTTCGGAGGACGGGACCGGTAAGGAGCTTGGGCAAGGTCTCCTTACCTGCTCCC
>JAUXIQ010000347.1 GCA_030620925.1 Nitrospinota bacterium | reverse complement strand
CCGGAAAGCAGCGACAGGTATAAATCTCTCTTTCCCAGTGCGAGGAGAATTTGCCTCCGCGGCCCAAGAATTGCCGGGGCAAGGATTACAGAGGCTATTACCATTCTATAGGTGGCTATGGCCAAAGGCGGGGCGTCGCACAGCTTGATTAGTATAGCCGCCCAGGAAAAGGTAAACACACCCAGCCCCAGCAAAAAGTAAGCCTTTGTGAGCCGGGGCGCTCTCACAAGCCCTCTCCCATGCCGGGTGGTATCCTTACGATGGGGGTTTTTAGAGGCTTTTTTCGAATGTCTTCTTGAGCTCTTCTTTGCTCTTGACGCCGACTATCTGATCCACCAGGTCGCCGTCTTTAAAAACCAGCAAGGTGGGGATTCCTCGGATGTTATATTTCATCGCCGTACGTTGGTTATCGTCAACGTTCAGTTTACCGAACTTAATCTTACCGGAATATTCGGTGGACAGCTCTTCGATGATGGGGGCGATCATCTTGCACGGGGCGCACCACGGCGCCCAGAAATCCACCACCGTGAGGTTGTTCGCTTCCACCACTTCTTCATCGAAGTTGCCGTCGGTTACTTCTACAATACTTTCGGCCATACAGGGTCTCCTTTCACATTTTGCGTTTTGATATTATAGTCTAGTATATAGTTGACGCCGGGTAGCTTCAACTCTTAAAATTCCACCCCCTTCTGTGCTTTGACACCGGAGCGAAGGGGGTGTTTCACCTCCGCTATCTCGCTGACCAGGTCCGCCATCTCAATCAGTCGCGGGTGGGCGTTTCTGCCGGTTATGACCAGGTGGAGACCCTCAGGTTTCTCATCCATGAGCGACAGAATCTCCTCCACCGCAAGCAGTCCGTACTGCACCATGTAGGTGAACTCATCCAGCACCACAATGTCGTATTCGCCGGATAGTATCTTTTCACGGGCGCTGTTAAAGGTATCCCGGGCGAGCTGTATATCCTGGGGAGCAGGCTCCTTCTCCTTGTCCAGTTTCATGAATCCTCTTCCCAGCGGACATATTTCCAGTAGCCCCTTTAACATTTTGGCACCTTCCAATTCACCGTAGCCCATGGAGGCGCTCTTGATGAACTGGACGACACATGTCTTCATACCGTGGCCTGCAGCGCGGAGGGCCATTCCCAGTGCAGAGGTGGTTTTCCCTTTGCCGTTTCCGGTGAAGATTATCACCAGGCCTTTACTATTATTCGGTTCGTTCATGATCTTCTTTAATGGGGAAACCCAAAAAATTGCCGGCAAGGATTATTCGTTTTCTCCGTTCCAGCCATTTTCCTCATGCTCGCCTTCCGTATCCGCCTGTTCCCCGGGCACTATATACCTCCCCTTCAACCATGCCTCCAGGTCCACCAGCTTGCATCTTTCCGAGCAGAAAGGGGAGTGCGGGTTATCCATATCCGGTAAAAGTTTATCGCATATGGGACATTTATATTTTTTCTTAACCATGATCGGCTGATTCAACAAATCCATCAGGATACAAAAATCAGGGCGAACACCAGCACCAATGCATCGTTTACTTCCTTGGCCGCACCCAGCACGTCTCCCGTTACCCCCCCCAGCCTGTATTTTGAATATTCGCCCATGAGCAGGGTGGCCAGAAAGACGAGCAGGAAGACCAGCAGTGCGTAAATACCCATGGCCGGGAGGGTTACGATCAAAGTGATAATTGTGGCCGTTATCAGCTCTCTGCTTCCTGTGTGCTGAGTGAATGATTGTCCTGTCCCTCCCTCTTCCCTGGCGTAATCGTGCAGCCTCATCAGAAGCACCATCGACCACAGGGAAAACACAGGCAGGGAAACGATGATCCCGCTCTTGTGGTCGACCGGGATGGAAGTAAGGCCGGCGTATTTCAAAAGAAACAGGAGCGCCACTCCGGTAACGGCGAAAGCCCCGACGTTGCTATCCTTCATTATGCGGAGAGTTTCGCTCCGTTCCCGGCTGCCCCCGAATCCGTCTATTGTGTCGCAGAACCCGTCGATATGCAGCCCTCCGTTTAGCAGGATCAGGAAGAGGAGTATGAACGCATCCACTACGACCCCGGGTAGCACCAGGGATAATACCTTATATGCTATCAACAGGACAAGCCCCTGCGCAAGGCCCACTAAAGGGAAGAACGAAGTCGATTTTCCGAAATCGCTCTCCTCCGCTTCCCCCGGCAGCTTCAACGGAAATATGGTCAAAAACTGGAGGGCCATCAGGAGGTGAAAATAGAAGGGTTTGCGCTTATCTGAAGCCGTTTCCACTTCGTTGTTGTTCATATCTTTCTGCACCGATATCCTGTCTATTCGAGCATTATTCCGTCTCTGATACTCCTGCTTCCCCGAAAGTAGCCATCTGGGTCAATATCTTAAGGGATGCATCCATAAGCTGTATTGCCAGCGCAGCCCCCGTGCCTTCCCCCAGTCTGAGGTCGAGGTCGAGCAGAGGGCGGAGTTCCAGTTGTTCCAGGAGTAGCCTGTGCCCCACTTCTACCGAGTTGTGGGAGGCGATGAGATATTGTTTCACTTTAGGCTCTAACCTTCCGGCCACAAGAGCGCCTGCGCCGGAAATGAAACCATCCACCACTACCGGTATCCCGTTGGCCGCCGCTCCTATCACCAGACCGGCGATCCCCCCTATCTCGTAGCCTCCCACCTTTGCCAGCACGTCTATGGGGTCTTGCGGATCGGGGGCGTTTAAATCTACGGCCTTTCTTATGATTTCGATCTTGCGCGCCAGGCCTTCATCGTTTATGCCTGTTCCTCTGCCGGCTACTTCCTGGGGATCGGCGCCGGTGAACACCGAGAGGATGGCGCTGCTGGGGGTGGTGTTCCCGATACCCATGTCGCCTGTCCCGATGATGTCCAGCCCTTTCTCTACCTGCTCTTCGACAAGTTCTGCGCCAATTTTTATCGCCTGGATGGCTTCCCGGCGTTCCATCGCCGGACCTCGGGCCATGTTTTTCGTCCCGCGGCCTATTTTTTTAATGATGAGTCCCGGGAGGGGTTCGAAATCGTGATCGACGCCCATGTCCACCACCATGACTTCAGCGCCCGCGTGGCGCGCCAGTACATTGATAGCGGCCCCTCCGTTAAGGAAATTATATACCATCTGCGGCGTCACATCCTTTGGATAGGCGCTGACACCCTCTTCGGTTACACCGTGGTCGGCGGCCATGGTGTAAATGATTTTTCTGTTGAGCTGAGGGTTCTCCTTTCCGGTGAT
>JAUXIQ010000109.1 GCA_030620925.1 Nitrospinota bacterium | reverse complement strand
TGTTTGTCAGCTCCGACTCCAGGTCCTCTACGTCTCCCAGCACGGCGAAAAGCCCTTCGGGGAGCCTCTTTTCGAGGTATTCCCAGTTCCCCCTGGCCAGCTTGCATATACCCTGCTCAGATTTCCAGATGTGGCGCAGGAGCTGCCCCAGCGTGAGTGCACCTTCCACGGGGGACCAGTCGAGCCTGTCGGGAGGAATCTTGTCCAGCATGACCCTGGTGCGTCCCCGGATTTCTTCTTTAAGCTCGGCGAGCATCTCCGTCTCTTTCATCACGCTCCTCCCCTTTTGCGGTTATTTGTTCCTTATTAAATGGGGGCGAAGGCACATGGCCGCATCTTCGCCGCAAACGAATATTATCATTAATTTCAGCAATTGTAATTAAATGCATGCAGATGCCGAAGGGCAAAAGGAGCGGCTCCGGCAGTTTACGGTTTGCAAAACTTCGAGGTTGTTTTAATATAAAGGGTTGTATTCAAAGTATAATAGTTGTCCGTCGAAAAATAGAAATGATTATAATTATGAGTGGTATTATTTTTTAACCATAGTAAAAACTGTCGGCAGGAGGTTATCAAAGTTTTGAAGGATGACTCGCTCTCCAAAATCAGGAACATCGGCATCATATCTCATATTGACGCCGGGAAGACCACCGTCACCGAGCGCATCCTATATTATACCGGCCTGATCCACCGCATGGGCGAGGTGCATTTCGGGGAGGCGACGACGGATTGGATGCAGCAGGAGCAGAAGCGGGGGATAAGCATCACCGCCGCGGCGGTTACCTGCCAGTGGAGGGGTCACAACATAAATATTATAGATACCCCCGGGCACGTGGATTTCACCGCTGAAGTGGAGAGATCGCTCAGGATACTGGACGGGGCGGTGACCATTTTCAGCGCCGTGGAAGGTGTGGAGCCTCAATCGGAGACGGTGTGGCGGCAGGCAGAGCGTTATCAGGTGCCGCGCATCGTATTCATAAACAAGATGGACAGGGTGGGGGTCGACTACCTGTCTGCGATAGAAGAGATGCGGGATAAACTGGCCGCCAACCCGCTGCTGACGCAGCTTCCTCTGGGTATCGAGGAGGACTTTCGCGGCGTCATAGACCTGATAAGGATGAAGGCCATCCTCTGGGACGAAGAAGACCTGGGCGCCACCTACAACGAGAGCGAGATACCCGGGGAGTATGAGGAAGAGGCCGGGCGGTGGCGGGAGGAGCTGCTGGAAGCCGCTGCGGACTTCGATGAAGAGCTGATGGAGAAATTCCTGAAAGGCGATTCGATAAAGGAGGCGGACATCAAGCGGGCCCTGCGTACGGCTACTCTTACTAACGGCGGTCAGCCTGTCCTTCTCGGTTCAGGGCTAAAGAACAAGGGTGTACAGAAACTGCTGGATGCGGTGGTGGAATATCTGCCTTCGCCATCCGACGTCCCGCCCGTGGAGGGTGTGAATCCGTTGACCGACGAAGTGGAAGCGCGCCATCCGTCTCAGGACGATCCGGCAAGCATGCTTACCTTCAAGATCATGACCGACGGGGGCCGCCGACTGACCTATCTCCGCGTCTATTCGGGGAGCATCGCCCCCGGAGACAGGCTGTACAACCCCGCATCGGAAGGTCAAGAGCGCATCGCCCGGCTGTTCAGGATGCGGGCCGAGAAGCGGGAACGCATGGAGAGCGCGGGACCGGGAGAGATAGTGGCCGTCACCGGTTTCAAAGAGGCCAGGACGGGGGATACCCTCTGTTCCGAAGAGGAGCCCATAGTGCTTGAGTCCGTGGAGTTTCCCGAACCTGTCATCTCGGTGGCTATCGAGCCCAGGACCCAGGGCGACCATGAGAAGATGACCCGGTCGCTGGAAAAGCTCGTAGAGGAGGATCCCACCTTCAGGATGACCTATGACGATGAAACGGGCCAGACTATCCTCTCCGGGATGGGCGAGCTGCACCTGGAGGTCTTCACCACCAGGCTGATGGACGATTTCGGGGTAAACGCCAGGGTAGGGAAACCCCAGGTGGTCTACCGGGAGACGGTAGATGCGGTTGCCAGGGGCGAGGTAGTGGTGGAGCGGGAGCTGGGCGGCACGATGCAGCACGGCCACGTGATACTGCAGGTGGAGCCCCTGCCTAACGGGGCGGGCATTGAGTTCGCCGCCGAGGCAAGTAATGAGGAGGTGCCCGAGGAGTTCGTTCCGCAGGTAGAAGAGAGCGCGAAGCGTTCTGCCGAAAGTGGTGTGATACTGGGCTACCCGGTTGTCGATGTCAAGATCACACTGGTGGGTGGTGCATACAAGGATAACGTCTCAACGCCTCTGGCCTATGGCATAGCTGCCGCCATGGCCCTGCAGGAAGCGTTGGAGAAGGCGGAGCCGGGTCTGCTGGAGCCCATCATGGAGGTGGAAGCGGTGGTTCCCGAGGAGTTTGTGGGCAACGTTATCGGAGATTTGAACTCGCGTCATGGGAAAATGGCCGACATGCAGGAAAAGATGTCCTACAAAGTGGTCACCGCGCTGGTTCCCCTCTCCAGTATGTTCGGTTACTCCACCGATCTGCGATCCCTCACCCAGGGAAGGGCTACCTATTCGATGCAGTTCAGCAGGTACGACAGAGCACCGGAACAGAATTGATGTTTAATTTTATGTACAGACGAGGTGTGAGGTTATGAAAGCGTCCGAGCTTTTCGTTGAATGTCTGAAAGCTCAGGGAGTGAAGCATATTTTCGGGCTGCCGGGCGAGGAAAACCTGGACCTGATGGATGCCCTGACCGACTCGGGGATCGACTTTATTCTGACCCGTCATGAGCAGGCCGCCGCCTTTATGGCCGGCATCTACGGCCGCCTCACGGGCAGGGCGGGAGTATGCCTGGCCACCCTGGGGCCGGGAGCCACCAACCTGACCACGGGGGTGGCGGATGCCAACCTTGACCACAACCCACTGGTGGCGGTGACCGGTCAGGCCGGTCTGGACAGGGTGCATAAGGAGTCCCATCAGTACCTTGACGTACTGTCCATGCTCCGCCCCATGACCAAGTGGAACACCACGGTGCACAGGCCGGAGAACATCCCGGAGATAATATCCAAAGCCTTCAAGCTCGCCGAGGAAGAGAAACCGGGGGCCACTCACGTGGAGCTGCCCGAAGACGTGGCGCAGGAGACGGTCGAAGCCGCCCCGCTCTCCTTGACTCCCTGCGCCTCCACCGAAGCTCCTGAGGAGGCTATACGCAAGGCGGCGGAGTACATCTCCCGGGCCCGTAACCCCATCATACTGGCCGGAAACGGCGTCATACGCGGCCGGGCATGGGATGAGCTTCTGGAATTTGCCGAAAAGCTGGATATTCCCGTGGCCCATACATTCATGGGCACGGGCGCCGTTCCCGTCGATCACCCCCTCTGCCTGTTGACCGTGGGACTACAGTCCAGGGACTATATCTCGTGCGGATTTGAGGCGGCGGACCTGGTGGTGGCCGTCGGCTACGATTTTGTGGAGTATCACCCGGAATTCTGGAACCCCGGACGAAACAAACGCATCGTTCATATAGACGCCACCCGCAGCGAGGTGGACGCTTCCTACCTGCCCCTGGTGGAGGTGCTGGGGGACATAGCACTGTCATTGAAGGAGATTTGCCGGTTGGGGAAGCGGAATGGTGAGTCGCACGGCTATGCCACGGCACTGCGGGAAGCTATTTGCGACGAGGTGGAAAGGTACCGGGAGGACATCAGCTTCCCCGTCAAACCTCAGCGGATTATTTCCGATATGCGTTCGGCGCTGGGAAAAGAGGATATACTTATATCAGACGTGGGTGCGCATAAGATATGGATAGCACGCATGTACCCCTGTCACAGGCCCAATACCTGCCTTATTTCCAACGGGCTGGCGGCAATGGGGATAGCGCTGCCGGGGGCCGTTGCCGCCAAGATGGTCTATCCGGAGCGGAGAGTTCTGGCGGTGAGCGGTGACGGGGGCTTTCTCATGAACTGCCAGGAGCTGGAGACGGCCCTGAGATTGGGCACGCCTTTCGTGAACCTGGTGTTCAACGACAGGGAGTATGGCCTGATAAGCTGGAAACAGCTCAACAAGTTCGGAAGAAAGTCGGGGGTTGAATTCGGAAACCCCGACCTTATAAAGCTGGCGGAGAGTTTCGGCGCGGCGGGCTACAGGGTGGAGGGCCCCGATGAGCTGCCCCACATCCTGGAAGAGGCGTTCCGGCGGGATGTTCCGGCGGTGATAGACTGCCCCGTGGACTACTCGGAGAACGTGAAGCTTACCGAGAAGCTGGGAAACCTGGTCTGCCCCATTTGACGCCGATACCCCGCCCTGCGGAGGATGTAATTATGGCTGAGGAACACGGCTTGATTCTGGCCGGAGAGGACGTCCGCACCGGCCGCACCAGGGAGATCAAGAGCCCTTACGATGACAGCGTGGTGGGTATCGTCCATCAGGCGGGCGAGGAAGAAGCGGAGGAAGCCGTCCGTTCGGCCCTTTCGGCCTTCGAGACGACCAGGAGCATGAGCGTGGCTCGGAAAGCGGAGATAGTGCTGGATGCCGCGGCGGCGATAACAGAGCATAAGGAGGAGCTGGCCCGCTCCATCGCCCTGGAGGCGGGAAAACCCATAAAGACGGCCCGCGCCGAGGCGGACAGGACGGTGGACACTTTTACTTTCGCCGCCCAGGAGGCCAGGGGGATGTTCGGCGAGGTGATACCGCTGGACGCCTCTCACGCCGGAGAGGGGAGGGTGGGGATCACCCGCAGGTTCCCCCTCGGAGTTATTCTGGGCATATCTCCTTTCAATTTCCCTCTCAACCTGGTGGCTCACAAAATGGCCCCTGTCGCAGCCACCGGAAACACATTCATCTGTCGGCCCGCTTCGCAGACGCCCATCACCGCACTGCGCCTGGGGCGGCTGCTGGTCGATGCGGGGTTGCCTGCCGGGGCGCTGAGTGTGCTGCCCTGCCCGGTGCCGGTGGCGGAGAAGATGGTGGGCGACGACAGGATCAAGATGCTCACCTTCACCGGCAGCGGAGACGTAGGCTGGGCGCTCAGGCAGCGGGCGGGCAAAAAAAAGGTTACCCTGGAGCTGGGCGGGAACGCGGGCGTTATCATAGACGCCGATGCGCCCTTTGAGTATGCCCTGGGGCGCACGGTCACCGGCGCTTATTCGTACGCCGGGCAGAGCTGCATCTCGGTGCAGCGCATCTTCATCCACAGGGATATATACGATGAGTTCGTGGCGGAGTTCGTGAAACGGGTGAACGCCCTCAAGGTGGGAGACCCTCTGGACGAGGAGACCGACGTCGGCCCGCTCATCACCTCCGGCGACGCGGAGCGCATCGAGGCATGGATAGACGAGGCCGTGAAGGAGGGCGCAGAGCTGCTAGCCGGCGGCGGCAGGGAGGGGAGCTTGATGCAGCCCGCCGTCCTGGCCGACATCAGCAAGTCTATGAAATTAAGCTGCGTGGAGGCCTTCGGGCCGGTGTGCGGCGTGCAGCCTTTCGATGATTTCTACCAGGTACTGGAGGAGCTGAACGATTCCGTATACGGTCTCCAGGCGGGCGTCTTCACCAGGGATATGGGCAAGGTGATGCGCGCTTTCGAGGAGCTGGAGGTGGGCGGCCTGATGGTTAACGACGTCCCCACCTACCGGGTGGATAACATGCCTTACGGCGGCGTAAAGGAATCGGGCATGGGCAGGGAAGGGCCCCGCTACGCCATGGAGGAGATGACCGAGCTGAAGCTCATGGCCATCGACATGGCCGCTTTTAATAAGAAGTAGGCAAACAATATCAGGTGAATTTAAAACGCCCCGCCGCAACACCTCTGCAGGCGAAATGTCGGACTCTTCTCGGGAACGTTCTTCAGAGTTATTTGATTTTACCCAATCCCCGCAGGATTTTTTCCGGGGTGAAAGGCGTGGAGTAGAGCCTGACCCCCACGGCATCGTAGATGGCGTTGGCGATGGCGGCTAATATCCCTGAGACATACCCTTCACCCACTTCCTTGGTCCGGTAGGGCTTATCTTTTTTATAGCTCTCAGTGATGACGTCGATATGTTCCGAGACAGCGATGTTATGGATAGTGGGCATACGGTAGTCCAGCCAGCTCGGATTGAGTGTCCGACCATCTTTCATCATGACCTCTTCCATCAGGGCATGACCCAGGGCCATGGAAATTTGTCCGTCGATCTGCCCTTCCACCAGGAGCGGGTTGATGGGGAATCCGCAGTCATGGGCGGTTACGGCGCGCACCAGCCGCACCATACCGGTGTCTATATTCACCTCCACTTCCGCTACCTGTGCGTCGAAGGAGTAGTTTTCGGTCCAGCGGCCCTTGGTAGAAGACAGGCTGGGGTGAATCGGCTCGTCGCGCATGGTGCGCCAGTGGCCTTCCCCGATAATCGGGTCACCCCGGTGTTTCTGAATACTGCCGGCGATCAGTTGCCGGTAGGTCAGCCTTTTGTCGGGAGAACCTGCAACGTAGACGCTTTTATCTTCCAGAATGAGGTCTTCAACGTTGGCTTCCATCTCCTCGGCGGCGATATCGAGCAGTTTCCTGCGCACCTCGGTGGCCCCGACACGGGTTGCGTTGCCTGTAACGTAAGCGTTACCGCTGATCCATGACCCTATATCCACGGGGGTCGTTTCCGTATCCGCGGCAATCACCTGGATCTCTTCAATAGGTATCTTAAGCTCCTCAGCCACTATCTGACACAGGATGGTCTCTGCGCCCTGTCCGATATCCAAGGCCCCTGTGAGCAGGGTGGCCGTGCCGTCTTCATTCAATTTAACTACTGCGGATGAGCTGTTAGGGTAGATGAGCGTCCCGCCCATGAAGGAGCTTACTCCGATGCCGACA
>JAUXIQ010000133.1 GCA_030620925.1 Nitrospinota bacterium | reverse complement strand
CCGCATCGGCCGCCGGGGGCTTGGCCGCCAACCCCATCGCCATCAGTATAAACAGCATTACTATTAATGATCGTAGCTTACAATTTACCTTCACTATCGCCACTCCCAATAATAAATCTATCGGTAGAGCTCTACTAAAAGATTATCCCTGTAATCCTTCGAGCATCCTCCACTATCTGTTTTAATCCAGTGGCTAACGAGCCGGATGGTCATCAGCGTCTCAACTAGTAGCTGCCTTCCAAAAAAACCCATAATTTTTTTTAATAAAACTACTTAAATATATAAAACTATTAATTATATTAGAAATATATTGTTTTATTGTCAATTGGAAAATTACCATACATTATGTTTTCTTCATCCATCACAGCTTTAATCGTAGGGAATCGTTACCATTGAAATTCCAGCTATATATGTAAAATACAGCACAAATCTGTAAGACAATACACATCCTATAGACAATTCATAGCATTTACAACCATATAAAATTCTCACACTCAATTTAAAAAAATATTCCGGTCAGTTTCTTCTGCCGGCATCAAGTTATACAACTTTAATTTTGCCGCTCCTTCTGCTACCATTATTCACGGGAGTTAAAGGTTCTGTTTTATAATATCGGCAGTAATTCATCTTTCTACACCCGTTGTTCAATTTAGATTATAATAGACGGGCGAACCGGCGGCTGCCGCCTGACTCTTATAGCTGATATGTATGAGGAGATCGGTAAATTATGATGGAATCCAGGGGGACTTCTCCTTTGCGAGAGGGTGAGAGAGTGGCCCTTATAGACGACCGGGGGAAGTCCTACTACTTCACCCTTGAACAAGGAGGAGAATTCCATTTCCACAAGGGTGTGATAAAGCACGACGAGGTGCTGGGGAAGAAGGAGGGCAGCGGTGTCATCTCTTCATCGGAAATAACTTGCTACGTCTTCCGCCCGCTGCTGCGGGACTTCGTGATGAAGATGCCCCGCAGGACGCAGATCATCTATCCCAAAGACATGGGGATAATATTAATATGGGCTGATGTTTTCCCGGGGGCCCGCGTGCTTGAGGCGGGAACGGGCTCAGGCGCCCTGACTATGGCCCTGCTGCGGGCGGTAGGTGAGAAAGGGACCGTCTACTCGTATGAAATACGAGAGGACATGGCCAAATGGGCCATGAAGAACATTAAACGTTTCATGGGAGAGACGGAAAATCTGGTGCTCAAGCTGAAAGACGTATATGAAGGTATAGAAGAAGAAGGTCTGGATAGGGTCATCCTGGATCTGGTGCGGCCCTGGGATGTGGTGGATGCGGCCGCCCGGACCCTGACACCGGGAGGGGTATTCCTGTGCTTCGTGCCCACTGTGGTACAGGTGCAGAACGTCGTGGAAGCTCTCAGGAACCAGGGGTCATATCAGTTGGTGGAGTCCCTGGAAGTGATCTTACGCCCGTGGAATATTCAGGGCCGCAGCGTGCGGCCTTTCCACCGCATGGTGGCCCACTCAGGGTTTATAGTTACCGCCCGTAGGACCTCTTGACTAAGAAAGGGGCGCAGTCCCGCGGCACGCCCCTACATGCATCCCGTATCGTGCATCCTGCATCACTTGGTTTTGCCTACGCGGCTGAAATACTCCTCCGGAACTCCGTTCATATCTTTGTAAAGATATACGTCGCAAGGTTCCTCGCCAAGTTTCCCGGAGGGGATGGTGACGAACAGAGGGTATCCCTTCAATTCGACGGGTATGATCTCCTGAAACGGGCAGTGTGAGCAGTAGATGGGCAGGTCGTCGATTCCGTAGGTCATGGCCTGGGCATTTTTCACCCTGGCGAAATTCTTGGGCGGCTCGTAGCAGCCTTCCCGTATCAGGCGGCCGCCGCTGCCGCAGGGGGTCATCCTGAAGATGAATTTTTCGTCGTCCTCCTCTATTTCCACCGGTTGGAGGTGTCCCCTCAACCCCGCGGCCAGCATCTTGGCGCGCCTTTTTGGGTCCGGCGTCTGTTCGTACAGCTCGAGAAGCGGCGAGATCCATGAGCCGCAACTCTCCGAAAGCGACTCGTAGAGGGCTTCATCGCCGTATCGCTTGTATATAAAGCTCATCAGCGATGTGGTCCAATCCCTGTACAGGTCGTGCATGGACTCGAACTCTTTATACATCCTGCGGCTCAGTTTCTTGGCTTTCTCATAATCACCGGCGTCTATGGCGGAGATGACGGTATCCACCGTTCTCATCCCCATCTCCTTAAGCTCCTGATCCGTGAAAATCCTTTCCCCGGACATTATCCTTCCTCCCCTTCACGCTTCGATGTTTTGAGGAAACTTCAGCAAAAAAAGACTCCCTCTAACAATTTTTAGGAAAACATCATATCACCGGTCGCGCCTGGAAGGCGCTCCTGCGGTAGCTGGTTTCACCTGATGCAGGAGCGACATCCCGCGGCAGGCGGGACCACGATTGTTCCTCCATCAGCAAAATACAGAAAGGTTCCCCTGAAATACTTCATCTTTTCTTAGCGGTCAGCAGCCCCGTGGCCCCCATCTCCAGCCCTACGCTGTCATTAATTTCCAGGCTGCCTTCCACGTCTTCGGTCTGGATGGCCAAAAGCCGCATGCCTTCGGCAATCTCCACCACCACCACGTTATAGGGTTGGTTATCGTTAAAACCCTCCGGTGGCACGCGGATGGTGGTATAGGAATATACCTTCCCGCTGTCGGGAGGCTCCGCCGCCTCAAATTCATAGGCCCCGCAGGAGAAGCAGGACAGAGCGGCCTGAGGAAGCATCCTTCCGCACTGCTGACACTTCTTTATGGGAGAAGTCACCGTTTGCTCGTTCATCGCTTATCCTTTTAAAAGTCTTTTGACAGAATATGCACCGTGGATACCGCGCCGGAACCGCCCAGATTATGGGCCAGACCCAGCTCAGGGTTCTTGACCTGGTTGGCCGCCTCACCCTTCAGTTGAAGAACCAGCTCATAGACCTGGGCCAAACCCGTGGCCCCCACCGGATGACCGCGTGAGATTAGGCCCCCGCTGGGGTTGATGGGAAGTTCGCCGTCTACGGCCGTCCGGCCGCTTTCCACCGCCGGGCCGCCTTCGCCTTTCTCGAACAGCCCCAGGTCTTCGCTGTCCACTATCTCGGCTATGGTGAAGCAGTCGTGCAGCTCCACCACGTCTATGTCCTCAGGTTTCACCCCCGCCATCTGATATGCCATTTCGGCGGCTTTTAAGGTGGCCGGGAAGGTGGTGAAGGATTCCATCTGCAGTATGCTGGTGGTCCCGATGGCGTGGCCGGAGCCGACGACCTTCACCGGCTTCTTGCACAGGTCGCGGGCCATATCAGAAGGACATAGCACCATCGCCACGGCGCCGTCGGTTATGGGGCAGCAATCGTATAGGGTCAACGGATCGGCGATGAAGCGCGACTCGTTCACCCCCTCCACCGTTATTTCGTCCTTGAGGTAGGCGATGGGGTTGGTGGCGCCGTTGTGGTGGTTCTTGACCGACACGCAGGACACCTGGTCCCTGGTGGTGCCGAACTCCTCCATGTGCTTGCGCAATACCAGGCCGAAAAAGCCCGGGAATGTCAGCCCGTAGATGTTGTCCATGGTGGTATCCCCGGCGCCGGCAAGAACCGAGGTGACCACCCCCGTGGAGCAGGTGCTCATCTGCTCCGCGCCCACCGCTATGACCACGTCGTAAATACCGGCGGCGATGGTGAGGAACGATTCCCGCAGAGCGATCCCCGCGCTGGCGCATGCTCCCTCCGTCCTGGTGCAGGGTATCTGGCCCAGCCCCAGGTTTCTCCCCGTAATCGCCGCCAGAGAGCCTTGCCCTACCAGGGCTTCCGCGGCGTAGTTGCCCAGATAAAGGGCTTCGATCTTGCTCTTGTCGATGCCCGCGTCCTCGATGGCTTTGCGGCCCGCCTCAAGGGACAGGTCCGCAATACCCCGCTCTTTGTGTTTGCTAAACGGCGTGGTCCCCACGCCTATAATCGAAACGTCTCTCATATCTAAAACCTCCAGGGCAAGGAAGTTGAAAAGGAACTCGATCCGCTCCTCTGCATTGAGCTGGTTGATATTATCAGGAATAGCCCCATTTTTCAAAGAAAATGCCCACCGGCTGAATGGTTGATCTGCAATTCCTCCACCAGGGCCAGGAAAGCCTCGACGGCCCTGGAAAAACGTTTGCCTTTCCTGTAAATGAGGTTTAAGGGACGGGTGATCCTCACGCCCCTCACCCTCAACGCTCTCAGCCTGTCTTCGCCCAATTCGCCTCGCACCGCGAGCCCGGACATAAAGGACAGCCCCAGCCCCTCAACCACCGCCTGTTTAGCCGCCTCGGGGGTTTCCAGCTCCATCATAATGTTTATTCCGAAGCCTGCCCGACCAAACGCCTCTTCCACGCAGCGTCGGGTGGCGGAACCTTTCTCCCGCATTATGAAACTCCTGCCCTCCAGCTCTTTCGGACTGATGGTTTTACCTCCGGCCCCCAGGTCGCTACCCCAGGGGGCCACCAGGAATATCTCGTCCTCCATTATCCGTCGGGCGATTATTTCCGGGTGCTCCAGTTCCTCCCCGATGAACCCGATATCCAGCTCATTACGGATGATACGGCGCTCTATCTCAGCAGTGTTGGATATGCTCAGGGACAGCTTCACCTCAGGGTATCGGCCCCGATATACACTCATAACCCCGGGCACCAGATAAACCCCCGGTGTGGTGCTGGCCCCTACGGCAAGCAAGCCCGCCCTGAGACCTTTCAAGTCCTCCAGTGCTTCCCGAGCCTCTTCCAATATAGCGAACACACGGTCGGCATAACCCTCAAGGATGCGCCCGGCATCGGTAAGGACGGTTTCCCTCCCCGCCCTCTCCACCAGACCCACCTCCAGGTGATCTTCGAGTTGCTTCAATTGCACCGAGACTGAGGGTTGACTCAGGTGCAGCTCCTCGGAAGCTCTGGTGAAGTTCCTGAGCCTGGCCACTGCTCTGAATATTTTCAATTGATGAAGGTTCATAGTCTATCCCTTCCATTAATAATATTAATGATAATCATTAGAACAAAATATTTCATTAATGATAGAATATCTCATAGAATAGGTCAAAAAAATAAATCATTACTTCAACAGGGGGGAAGAGAAAATGGCGAAGAACGAAAAGGTCAGGTTGACTTCTTTCAGCCACGGCGCAGGTTGAGCATGCAAGATTAGCCCCCAGGAGCTGGGGCAAGTTCTCGATCAGCTACCGGTGTTTGACGACCCCAACGTATTGGTAGGCACCGACACCGCCGACGACGTAGGTGTATACCTCATGGAAAACGGCCAGGCGTTGTTACTCACGGTGGATTTCTTCACCCCGGTGGTGGACGATCCCTATACTTTCGGCACCATAGCCGCCGCCAACTCCTTGAGCGACATTTACGCCAAGGGGGTGAAGCCGCTGGTGGCACTCAACCTGATAGGTTTTCCTTCCAAGAAACTTTCCTTGGACATCATGGTGGAGATACTCAAGGGTGGAGCGGATAAGGCCAGGGAAGCCTCCATTCCCATAATCGGCGGCCACACCATCGACGATCCCGAGCCGAAATACGGCCTCAGTCTTGTGGCCGTAGCCGAGACGGAAGATATTATGACCCACGCCAGCGCCAAACCCGGCGACGCATTGGTGCTCACCAAGCCGCTGGGTTTGGGGATAATCACCACCGCCTTAAAACATGAGAAAGCCCCGGAGGCGCTGATAGAAGAAGCGACGACGATAATGTCAACGCTCAACAAAAACGCCTCAGAGGCAATGGTGGAAACCGGCGTGAACTCCTGCACCGACGTAACCGGTTTCGGCCTGCTCGGGCACCTGCACGAGATGACCAGCGCCAGCGGGCTGGGAGCCAGGATATACGCATCGCAAGTGCCGTTGATTGACGGCGCAAAGGAGCTGGCCGCGGACGGCTTGGCCCCCGGCGGCGCATACAACAACATGAACCACATGGAAAATAAAGTGGCCTGGGACGACTCCCTTTCCGAAGTGGAGAAGCTCATCCTCTGCGACCCGCAGACCTCAGGCGGACTGCTCATAGCATTGCCTGCGGATAAAAAAAACCAGCTCCTGGAAACGCTCGAAGGCAAGGGCGTTCAGGAGACGGTCATAGGCGAAATCATCGAAAAACCCGATATACAGGT
>JAUXIQ010000018.1 GCA_030620925.1 Nitrospinota bacterium | reverse complement strand
TTATCCGTGCAGAGAGCCGGAGAAGGGTGATAGACCTGAAGCCCCGCCGCCTCTCCTGCATCCGACAATTCTTTTCGCAGAGCGCTGTTGGCGGCCACTCCTCCCGCTGTCACCACCGTGCTCACCCCTCTGCTCTCAGCGGCCTGAACGGTTTTGGCCACCAGGACCTCCACCGCCGATTTCTGAAATGCGGCCGCCACGTCCTCTGCTTTGACGGCTGCGCCGGTCCCCTCCCCCACCTGATGGCTCTGTTTGTCGGTAAGACCGTCTGAGGCCAGCAGCGCGGGCGCCTTATCGCGAAGGAAATAGAAGACCGCCGTCTTGAGGCCGCTGAAACTGAAATCCAGAGTGTCCGGGGAGATGTAGGGCCGGGGGAAGTCCACTGCTTCCGGGTTCCCCTCCCCTGCCATGCGGTCTATGACGGGCCCGCCCGGATATCCCAGGCCCAGCATTTTGGCTACTTTGTCGAAAGCCTCTCCAGCGGCGTCGTCCCTGGTCCTGCCCAGCAGCTCATATCTGCACGGAGCCTCGGCCAGGTATAGATTTGTATGCCCTCCGGAGACCACCAGGGCCACGTAAGGGAAGGGCACATCAGGTTTTTCGAGCAATATGGACAATATGTGGCTCTCCAGATGGTTAACCCCGATCAAGGGGAGCCGCAAGGCGTAGGACATGGACTTGGCGGTATTGAGGCCCACCAGCAGAGCCCCCACCAGTCCGGGGCCCACGGTGGCGGCCAACGCATCAAGTCCTTCGAGCTTCACTCCCGCTTCGTTTAAGGCCATCTGAACGACGGGCCCCAGGTTCTCTATATGTTTTCTGCAGGCCAGCTCAGGCACTACTCCGCCATATTTGGCGTGGACTTCCACCTGGGAGGAAACCACCCCGGACAGAACGTTGACACCGTCCTCCACCACCGCCGCCGAGGTGTCATCACAGGAGGTCTCTATGGCCAGGATGAGCATCTGCCCCTTCCTTAACTTATCGTGCGGAGGAGCAATTTCTGATATCCTCCGTCCGGGCTATTCCAACATCGAGCAATAATGAGACTAATATAAATAATATTCCGCTGACGCCGCTTCTCAAAATTTCATTGCCCGGCATGGAAGCATGCCCGCCCTCTTAAATTATAAAAGACAGCGGCCAAAAGTTTTCGGAAACAGTTGAGGGAACCACTTTATTACGCCGGACATCGGCGAGTGCGCTCCGGGTCTGCAAGAACGCAAAAGGGTTCCCTCAACAGGTCCGGGGAAAAACCATACGAACCGTAGTCAGATTCCCTGCGGGTAGCCGCGGCTGTCTTTACCCGCGAGGCGGGGCTGGAATTTGTTGATCAGGTCATCGGTGGTCCAACCGCCGCTGTTATAGCAGACAACTATCCTTTCAGGGTGCGACCAGAGCGAAACTTCCTCTCCGCCGGAGTGAAATATCTGGCCCGTTAAGTCCTTGGTAGCATCGGAAGCCAGCCAGGTAAAGAGGGCGGCGTTCATCCCCGGGCCGGGCATCGTCGATAAATCCGCGCCGGGGATCGATTCCGTCATGCGGGTAAGTGCGCTGGGGGCCACCACGTTGACTCGTATGTTGTATTTTGCCATCTCGATGGCCAGGCAGCGGGTGAAGCCCAGGATGGCGGCCTTTCCGGCGGCGTAGTTGACCTGCCCGAAGCGGCCGGCAAGCCCGGTGGTAGAGGTTACGTTTATGATGGAGCCTCCTCCGGCATCGCGCATGGGCTGGATCACCGCCTTACTGCAGCAGAAATGCCCCTTGGCGTGAACGTTCATCACCGAGTCCCACTCGTCCTCGGTCATCTTGGGGAAGGACTTATCCCTCAGGATGCCGGCATTGTTCACCAGGCAGTCTATCTTCCCGAAGGCGTCCATGGCGGCTTTGGCCACCGCTTCACCGCCTTCCATGGTGTCCACGGTGGTCACGCTGGGCACCGCCTCTCCGCCGGCGGCCTTAATCGCTTCGGCGGTTTCCTCGGCCACGTCGCCGTCAACGTCGTTGATCACCACTTTGGCCCCTTCCTTGACGAACAGCTCCGCCATGGCCTTGCCCACGCCCCTGCCCGAGCCGGTGATTATCGCCACTTTTCCCTCTAATAACATCTGCGATCCTCCTATGCTATAACTGATTGTGAAACGTCGTGGGTATACTAACGCCCCTATGGGTGCACATATTATACACAATATCCTGAAGAGGACACTATATTCTTACGCGGCACTGAAGTTTTTCGGATAGCATACGATCACCCGCCGCTGTGTTATAATCCACGACCGCCGTAAGGGTAATCGTATTTATTCCGAGACGACGACTTGAAGGGAGGAGTAGAGAATGGATCTGGAACAGAGGGTAGCGGCACTGGAAGAAAAAGTGGCGGAGCTCCAGGCCATGGAGGATATCAGAAAGTCAATAGTGACGTACGCCAGGGCGCTGGATGAAGGAAGGCTTGAGCTATTGGACGACCTGTTCACCTCAGATGCCATGCTCCACACCACGCCGTGGGGAAAACCCCAGCACGGAAAGGATAAAATAATAAGGACTTTCACTCACTACCTGGAGCGATTTCAAAATCCCCGGCGCTACTTCGCCAACGAGGAAATAAGCGTGAAAGGGGAGAGCGCACAGGCTTTCTCCTACTGGCTGGTAACTCAGGAGCGTGAAGGAAATTCGATCATCGGCTGGGGGACATACCGATGGGATTTTCGCAAGGAAGACGGCCGCTGGAAGATATCCCGTTTTCTGATAGACATCTTGAGCATGACCACCCTGGAGAGGGGATGGGCGGAGGAAGAGAAAGTCATGCCCTATTAAACTGAATGCCCTATTAAACTGAATGTTTACGCCACAAGGGCACAGTTATTATCTATTAAGGAGAATAATGGGCAACAAAGCGGTATTTCTCAGACGCGAGGTACCCTTCTATTACCAGAACAGGGTCCACGGAACCTGCGGCCCTCTTTCCATTTGCATGATAGTCGATGCTTTCAGAAAACCGGGGCAACCCGGCGTCTCCTTCACCGACTACGAGTACCTGATAAGAAAACTGATGGACTCAAATATTACAGGAGGGGTTCCCAACAATAAAATCCCGCTGGGTCTCGATTATTTCAACGCAAATTATGAGCTTATAGAGGGCGACACGAGCACCAGGCTACAAAAGATTAGACATGCCGTAGGTAAGGACTGTCCCGTGATACTCAACGTGATCGACAGCTTCGCAGGCCGCAGGCGCGGCCATTACGTAGTAGTCGTGGGCTACGATGATGAACACCTGTTCATCAATGACCCCTACCGGCGCGACGAGCCGCTTAACGAACACAAGAAAATAAGTCTGGTTCAATTATGCAAGAAGAACAGCCGGACGTCGATGGTGTGGGGTAAACGTCAATGGGCTTTGAAGGTTACCGGTTTCCGTCGTGTTAAAAAGTAGACGTCGATTCCAATCTGCTATACTTCAAATCTTTTTATCATCCTGTTGTCACCCAATAAAGCCGCTCTCCATTAACCTCTATATATCGTTCCCTTCGTAAATATCGTTACAATGTTAACGATTTTGCACAGAAAGAGCGAATATATACTATAGATACGCCTTTAAGTCGAAATAACACTTCTGTCTGCTAACCGAATATAGATATTGTTGAAATAAAATTAAACATGCTTAACAGAATATAAACCCTTATTATTTATAGTATAATGTATATATAACTTGTGCTGTATGGGGGAGCTTTCGCCCTCCATTAAATTACGATATTCTGGGCAAAACGTTCCAATAGATGCGGAAATCGACTTTTTGGCGAGAAGAATAAAAGCTGAAGTAAATTTCCATACAGCAAACCAAAGTTATTGCGCAGGAGAAAGGTTTTGATTAAGGAAAAGTCGTCGGGAAATATAAACTTTCGGTATAAGTATGCGCTCATTTTCGGCCTGGCATCAGCGCTTCCCCTGGTGTTATTTGTTATAGTTCTCAGTGAATACGGGCTTTTTCGAGAATACAAAGCAGCATTAATGTTGGGGATAAGTCTAATACTGGCCGGGGCCGGATTTATATTTTTCGCTCGTCTCATCAGGCATACAAGACTCATGGCCAGAGACCTTCAGAATGCACAACGTAAAGCAAGCCAGGACGCCGAATCAAAGGGTACTCAAAACGGAATTTCCCAAACGGCCCACCTTCCAACCGTCTTCAACGACAGCGCTTTAACGGAGCTTAAAGCCCACACAAAAGAACTTGAGAATATGGTCGCCAAGCTCTCCACCCTGAGCGAGCTCACCGACATGGTTTCCCGCATTCCGGATATAGGGGACGTCCTCCAGGTCGTCCTCAACAGGGCCATGGGCGCGGTGAACGCCAAGATCGGGTCCATTATGCTTCTGGACGATCAACGACGGACCCTCACCATTGCCGCAGCCGAAGGCCTCGAGGACTCCATAATCGACCAAACGAACGTTCGCCTGGGGGAAGGTATCGCCGGCAAGGTGGCACAAACGGGTGAGCCCGTGCTGGTTGAAGACGTAGAGCAGGACACCCGTTTCAAGAAAATCAACGACCCCAAATATGAAACCTCCTCATTCATCTGTATGCCCTTGAGGGCGCGCTGGCAGGTCATGGGGGTGCTCAACCTGTCCAAACGGGGCGACAGGAAGTCTTTCAGCGAGTCGGACCTCAAGTTCCTGAACACACTGCTGACTTACATGGGATTCGCTCTGGAAAACGCGAGATTGATCCACGACGCCAAAGAAGCCGCCAGCAAGCTCCAGCATGTGGCTGACCGGCAGAACCTTCAACTCAGTCAAGTGCAACGGCAGGTTCTTCAATCGGTGAAGCTCTCCGCGCTCGGTCAGCTCATTGCCGGGGTGGCCCACGAGCTTAACAACCCTCTCACCACCGTTATAGGCCGCTCCCAGCTTCTTCTCGAAAAGCTTCAAGATAAAGATGCGCGCAGAGATGTGGAGAAAATCCTGGACCAGGGCGAGCGGGCGGCAAAAATAGTAAAAAATCTTCTCTCTTTTGCCCGGGAGAAACCTCCGGAAAAGAGCCCCTGCGACATCCACGAAATCTTCTTCAAGGTGCTGGAGATGCTGGACTACGATTTGCAGATGAGCAACATAGAGGTCGAAACAGAGTTGGCCGACGACCTCCCCCCGGTCATGGCGGAGGCAAATCAGTTACAGCAAGTTTTCCTGAACATCTTAACCAACGCACAGCAGGCTATGATGGAGCAGGAACAGCCCAGGAGACTGACGGCCAGGACGGGTGTCTCCGGCGACACGGTTACTATAGAATTCACGGATACCGGCCCCGGCATACCGTTAGAGAATCAAGCACGCATCTTCGACCCTTTCTTCACCACCAAAGCGCAAACCGACGGGACCGGCCTGGGGCTGAGCATCACTTACGGTATAGTGCAGGCCCATGGGGGCCACATTCAGGTGAAGAGCCGGAAAGGAGAAGGGGCCACGTTCATCGTTGAGCTGCCCGTGATAGAAGAAGAAGTTGAACCGGCGGCTAAAGAAATTCGTGCGACAAAGCAGGCCAAAACGAACATCGACAGGCTATTGATCATCGAGGATGAAGATACTATCATCGAGCTGATCTCTGATATCCTGACTGATGCAGGTTATCAGGTGGAAGCGGCGAAGGGGGGCGCCAAAGGGCTGAGGAAACTGCAGGAAGAAGAATATGATTTAATAATGTGCGATCTGCGAATGCCGGGGATTGACGGAAAGCAGGTCTACGAGAAGGTAAAGGCTTCAAACCCTCAACTCACAGACCGGTTCATCTTCCTTACCGGCGACATCATCAGCGAAGAAACCCGCACCTTCCTCCAAGAGAGCGGCAACTGCTACATCGCCAAACCCTTTTCCAAAGAGACGCTCCTGGATACCGTTCGGCTGGCGTGGCAGCAAGTCGCCTGAAACATCCAGGAAACTCCATTATCATTACCAGGGCATAACCAGGCGCTCATAACTCCGAGAACCGCCCTGATATCGAGAATGTCAGCTATCCCGCCCGATCAGCGATCCTTGAAGTTTCCCGCCCTTTTCTCTTTGAAGGCCCTAACGGCCTCTCCGGCATCATCGCTGCCGGCGCAGAGGATGGCGAAGTCGGGGTCGCAGAATCCCACGTTGGAGCCGTAGGACTGCAGCACGGCGTTGATGGAGGCTTTGGTCCTGGAAAGCGCCATGGGGGGCTTGCTCAAGAGCTTGCCTGCCAGCTCATCGACCGCCTGATCCAGCTCTCCGTCGGGGACCACGCGATTGAGCATGCCCGCCTCAAATGCCTCCTGGGCGGAAAAGCGGTCGCAGGTCATTATCAGCTCCTTGGCCTTGAGGGGCCCCAGCTGGGTTATCATACGGGGGATACTGCTCCATACCAGGGGGACGCCGAAATCTACTTCGGGTATCCAGAAGGTGGCGCTCTGGGCGGCGATGCGGAAATCGCAGCAAATGGCAAAAGCGATACCCCCGCCCACGGCGAAGCCGTTAATGGCGGCTATGGTTATCTGGTCCAGCTCCTCCAGCGCCCGGCATACTATGGAGCCCTGCCTCGCCATATATTTACGCTGGCGGTCGGTGAGAGCGCCGTAATACCCGGGGTCCGTGCCCTTGCTCAAGTTGTCCAAATCCGCCCCCACGCTGAAGGAGTGGCCGGAGCCGGTTAAGACCACCACGCGGACCTCGAAATCCCCCTGGAGGTCGCGCAATATTTCTTCGAATTCCACGAACACGGTTTCGTTGACGGGGTTCAGCTTTTCCGGGCGGTTAAAGGTTATTTTGGCCACCGGGCCTTCTTTCTCATAAAGGAAAGTCTCGAAAGGCATTCTTCTCCTCCTTATGCTTGAAACAACGGGGGGATGGTTCTCCACGGAGCAGGGTCTTCAGAGACTTTAGTAGTATAAGTAGTGCGGAGTGTCAACTTGTTTTGACCGTATCAAGGCGGAAAATAGGAGGGCGGGGAAGCCCTCCCCTCCCACAGAGAGCTTCCCCGAGAGTAGTGTGAGGGTTAGCCACACTTGGAGTAACCGCAGGAACGGCACACGATACAGCCGTCAGCCAGCTCTATCATGCCGCCGCATTCCGGGCACTCCGGACAAAGGTCCGCCAGTTTTGTTTTACCAGGGACCATGATCTTCGACGTCTTCTCCCCATTCTGGCCTGACAAATAGTTTTTCAGGGCCAGACCAATGGCATCAGGGCAGGATAGGATAGAGCCGTCTTTATCGAAAATAGGTGACGGGCACCGGATACCTGTCAATTGCTGGGTGATGGACTCGGTGTCCACTCCCGCCCTGAGAGCCAGGGAAACCAGTCGCCCGATGGCTTCCGAATGGGAAGCGATGCAGCCCCCTGACTTACCCATGCGGGCGAATACTTCAAACAGGCCCTGTTCGTCTTCATTTATGGTGACGTACAGGTTGCCGCAACCTGTAGACTTCCGCTCCGTCCTGCCCAGGGTAACCGAAGGCCTGGGGCGGGGCACCAGCTTAGTCTTCTCCGGTGCGGGAGACCCGGTCCCCTTGTTGAGGACCTGCACCTCGCGGCTGCCGTCGCGGTAGATTGTGAGCCCTTTGCAGCTTTCTCGGTAGGCCATGATGAAGGCGTTGCGGATGTCGTCGGTCGTGGCCTGATTGGGGAAGTTGATGGTCTTGGAAACCGCATTGTCCGTATGTTTCTGGAAAGCGGCCTGCATTCGTATGTGCCATTCCGGAGTTATGTCATGACTGGTTACGAAAAGGCGCTTGACGTGCTGGGGTATGTCGGGTATCTCCTGGATGCTCCCCTTTTCCGAGATGCGCTCCATGAGGTCCCTGCTGTAAAACCCTTCTTCTCTGGCCGTGTGCTCGAAATAAGGGTTGACCTCCAGCAGCTCATCATCGTCCATTACCTTCCGGACGAAGCTGAGGGCAAACAGGGGCTCGACGCCGCTGCAACAGTCAGCGATGATACTCAGGGTGCCGGTGGGGGCGATGGTGGTGGTGGTGGCGTTGCGCAGCGGCTGGCTACCGTTCGCGTTGTAAACGCTCGTATGATAATTCGGAAAGGCTCCCCTGGTCTCCGCCAGCCGGGCCGAAGCCGCCCTCGATTCCCTGTTGATAAAACCCATGACTTTTTCGGCGGTCTCCAGGGCCTCTTCGCTGTCGTAAGAGATACCGAGCTGAATCAGCATATCGGCGAAACCCATGACCCCCAGGCCGATCTTCCTGTTTCTCCTGGTGATTTCCTCTATTTCGGAGAGAGGATAACGATTAACGTCTATTACGTTGTCCAGGAAATGAACGGAAGTCCAGACCACGGTCTTCAGCGCATCGAAGTCTGCTGAAGGGTTGCCATTTTGCCGGACGACCATTTTCCCCAGGTCGATGGAACCCAGATTGCAGGATTCGTAGGGTAACAGGGGCTGTTCACCACAGGGGTTTGTGCTCTCTATCATTCCCAGATCAGGCGTGGGGTTATCACGGTTTATCCGGTCGAGAAAGATGATGCCCGGGTCCCCGTTCTTCCAGGCCATATTGACTATAAGGTCGAAAACCTCCCGGGCCATCTTACGCCCTGCTACCTGCCCCGAGCGCGGATTGACCAGGTCGTATTCCTCTCCACGCAGAACCGCCTCCATGAATTTTTCGGTGATGGCCACGGATAGATTGAAGTTGTTAAAGACGTGGTCATTCTCTTTAGCTAAGATGAAATCGGTAATATCCGGATGGTCCACTCTGAGCAAGCCCATATTCGCACCGCGGCGTGTCCCGCCCTGCTTAACCGTCTCGGTGGCCATATCGAACACTTTCATAAAAGAGATGGGGCCGCTGGATACGCCCTTGGTTGACTGGACTACGTCGTTCCTGGGCCTTATGCGGGAAAAGGAAAAGCCTGTCCCCCCACCGCTTTTATGTATGAGTGCGGTATTCTTGACGGCCTCGAAAATGCTATCCATGGAATCATCAACTGGGAGCACAAAACAAGCCGAAAGCTGCTGGAGCTCATTCCCCGCGTTCATGAGGGTGGGAGAATTGGGCAAAAACTCGAGAGAAGATATAAGGCGGTAAAACCGCTCCTCGGTCTCCTTAACGTCCGCCTCAGGGTCGTAAAAAAGGTCTGCCGAGGCCACGTTGCTGGCCACCCTGCGAAACATCCCCTCCGGAGTTTCCTCCCTCACCCCCTGTTGATCCTTCTTAAGATACCGACGCTCGAGCACCCTGATCGCATTTTCAGAAAGGGTTTTTTCTCGCTGAGGGAAATTTCCCGATAGGGCTAAATGGCTTTCGGCTCTCTCCTGAGGGGATGGCAAATTATGCGTCATTTTCAGCTCCTGGGGATAAGTAGAATCGACTTAAATATATTTCGTTATTTTTCAATAAATTACAGTAGTTATCCACACTGTGGAAAAAACCATATATTTAGTATGTTATTAATTTTATATCACAACTTGTAGTATCACGCAACAAAAAAATGAGATTTTAATACTATTTTTTTCGAAGCGGAAAATGCCGTTTTTTAAATTCGAATAAAAAACGAAACAAAGCCCTTGCTAATAAAACTACTTGACCCGAATTTCTAAACTGTGCTAACCTAACTATTTTAAGTAAGCTTAAATTAAAGTGTGTCGGCTTCTTAAAGAAAATCTTGACTCCGAACAGCACCCTGTTTCAACCGGTTATGAGGTCCTGTTATCATGAGAAAAATAGATATGGATCGCCAGCGTAAGTCATCACTGCACATCAACCTGTGGACGCTTATAGTCGCCTCCTTTTTCTTCGTCCTGTTCATAACGTTCGGTTACAGCGGAAGCGGCTCATACCGCGAAACAAAGGCGATGGCCGCAGGATCGGAATCGACTGCTGGGACATCCGGGCCCGGAAATTCGACAAGAACCCTGGTAAAAAAGCCGCGCACGCTCACCGGCAGGGTGGGCATGCAGAACACTTTATACGATATCCTCACCGCCCATAGCGTCTCCCCTCGAGCGATAAACGAGGTGGTTAGGGCTGCAAGACCCCTGTTTAATCTGAATAAGATCAAGGCGGGTAACGCCTACCGGCTGGCCTTCAGCGATGCGGGCGAGCTTTTATCAATCGAATATGAGATAGATGATCAAAAACTGATTCGCCTGGTGAAAGCGGAGGGGATATTCAGGGCCAAGCTGGATAAGATAGATTACCAGACGAGAAGGGCGGCCTTCTCCGGCAGGATAAATACTAATCTTTATGAAGCGATAGTCGACGGAGGGGAAAGCCCCTCACTGGTCGTTCAACTGGCGGAGATATTCGCCTGGGACATAGATTTCAATACCGATTTAAGAAAAGGAGACAGCTTCAGCCTGATAGCGGAGAAGATGTTCAGGGACGGTGAGTACGTGCGCGACGGCCGCATCCTGGCCGCGGAGTTTACGAACCAAGGCAGGCTGTTCCAGGCAATATATTTCAACGAGGCGTCAGGCCGGGGGGACTATTACACTTACAGCGGCAAATCCTTGAGAAAACAGTTTCTCAAGGCGCCGCTGAGCTATTCTTACATCTCTTCCGGTTACACAAAGAAGAGGCTGCACCCCGTGCTGAAGAAGTATCTGCCTCACCAGGGGGTAGACTACGTAGCGCCGAGGGGTACTCCGGTGGTTGCCGTGGGGGACGGGAAGGTTCTCTGGGCGGGCAGGAAGGGACGGAACGGAATATTCGTGAAGTTGAAACACAACGGGGTTTATACCTCCAGCTACGGCCACCTCTCCCGCCTCGGCAAAGGCGTTAAGAAAGGCGCCTGGGTTAAGCAGGGGCGGGTTATCGGTTATGTAGGCTCCACGGGAACCGCCACCGGGTCGCACCTCGATTACCGGATACGCAAAAACGGCGCTTATATCGATCCCCTTAAGATGAAAACATCCCCCAGCAAGAGCATATCCAGAGAGCAACTCAAAGCTTTCGAAGCCCTCCGCCAAAAGATATCCAGGCAGTTGGTCGTCGCAAAAGAAAACATGAACTCCAGAGGCAAAGCTAAAACCTCCCATTGATCTACCGCCCCTTTCAAGCCGTTTCATAAAGTATTGAAGGCCCACGCTTAAAAGGATTTCAGCGTGAAAAATACCGGAATCAACCAATTATAAAAATGAGTTATATGTGTTCGGCTCACCGAATAAAAAAGCCTTGACAACAGAAGTCGTGTCTGTTAGTTTTACGTGGATTTGCCATTTTACATCCGGCTGAAATGGTATTAAACTGGTATTAGGGTCTCGTTTTTGTGCTTGAACCTGGATGCACATGGGGTTCCATGAAACGGGCCGGTTAAGGCGGAACCGAAGCAAACTGTTTCGGGCGGGATGTAAGATGGACCGGAAGAATGATCAGAACAAACTGAGGCTGCTCAGGGAGCTTGGTCCTCTGAGTGCAATGGGTATCTATTTCGGTGTTTCCATAGCACTGGGTATAGCCTTCGGCCTCTTTCTCGATAAAAAGTTCGATACAGCTCCCATTTTCTTCATGATATTCATGCTTTTGGGCATTGTCGCTGGTTTCGTAAACCTATATAGACTGACAATAAAGCAGTACAAGGACCAAGACAAAGATAAATGAAGAGTGGTATTTCGTCGGATAGTAATCTGATCGCGGAAATCGAGCGATACAGTTGGGGGATACTGTTACTTCTGTTGGCGTTGAGCCTCCTTTTTTTGTCGCCTCGGGTGACCGTGGGCGTTCTGACCGGCGGTCTTATCTGCATTCTCAACTTCAGGTGGCTCAAATTTTTCATCCAGCGCGTTCTCTTCTGCGGTGATGCCAACCGGGCCAAGACCATGGCCAGGGTTAACTATATTATTAGATACCTGGCCGTGGGTGTGATTATCTACGGCGTATTTAAGGCAGGGCTGGTCAACATCCCCGCCACCTTCGTCGGGCTCTCGGTGGTTTTTCTGGCCATAAGCGCGGTGGGAATCAGGAGAGCTTTCACTGAAACAGCCAGGAGGCGCATCTGATGGAATTGCGCGAACCTTATGTCTTCCTGCACATACCGGGTGTCCCCGTCCATGTCGCCTATACATGGATTATCATGGCCATTCTGGTGGTGCTGTCCATAATTTTCACCAGGGGGCTAAAACTTATACCCGCCAAAGGGCAGAACCTATTCGAGGCCGTCATCCAGGGTATGCTGAATTTCATGGAAGGGGTGATGGGCCCGGAGGGACCCAAGTATTTTCCCCTCATCGGTGCGCTGGGGTTCTTCATATTCATATCCAACGTCGCCGGCCTGGTTCCTGGATTCATGTCTCCGACCAGTAACCTTAACACAACCGCCGCTTGCGCAATAGTGGTTTTTATAACTTATCATTCCATCGGGTTCCGCAAGCATGGCTTCAGATACATCAAGCATTTCACGGGGCCCATACCGGCCCTGGCGCCTCTGATGCTGCCCCTGGAGCTTATTGGCCACTTCGCCAGGCCTCTCTCCCTCTCCGTCCGTCTTTTCGGCAACATCAAGGGAGAAGACCTGGTGCTCCTCATCCTGGCTTTTCTGGTTCCCTATTTCGTGCCCATCCCCTTGATACTTCTGGCCATTTTCACCAGTTTCATTCAGGCGTTTGTCTTTGTTTTACTCTCCATGATATACAT
>JAUXIQ010000151.1 GCA_030620925.1 Nitrospinota bacterium | reverse complement strand
TAGGAGAATATTAGTGCGTTGAAGGTGAGCTCATAGAGCATCGTGGGATGAATCGGCTGATCGGAGAACTGCATCCCCGCGGCGGTTTCCGGTTTGAAGACCAGGCCCCAGGGTTTATTCGTGGGGAGGCCGTGGGCGTCCCCGTTCATAAAATTGCCGAACCGGCCGAAAACCATTCCCAGTATCATACTGGGGGCCACTGTATCGGCCATGCGCCAGAATGGGACTTTCAGGCGCCTGGTCATGATTATGCCTCCCAGCAGGCCGCCGATGATGCCTCCATGGATGGCCAGTCCCCCATGCCAGATGGCCACTATTTCTGACGGGAAGCGGGAGTAGTATGCCCAGTTGAAGGCGACGTAATAGATTCTGGCGACTACCAGACCGCAAAGAAAGATCACCAAGACCATATTCCATACGTTGTCTGAAGTTAGGGGTAGGCCTTTCCTCGTAACCTCCTTGCGTATGAGGACGATTCCCACCAGGAGAGCTATCATGTACATGAGTCCGTAGAAGCGGAAGACAAAGGGGCCGATTGTAAAGATCACGGGGTGCATATCGTTCTCACTCTAATATTATTTTGAAAATGTAAACCATTGACTTAATTATAGACGACGTCGGTTATCATGAGTTTCACTTTTTCCGTATCCTGAGGGGGGCCGTCCTTTTTGAGGTGGATGAAAAACTCCGAGTTTCCTTTGGGCCCTTTAAGCGGACTCGCTGTGAATCCCTCAACGCTGAGCCCGATTGCGGATGCGAAACCGGCGACCTTGAGAAGTACTTTTTCGTGTTTATCGGCGTCTCTGACCACTCCTCCTTTGCCGACTTCTCCCTTCCCGACCTCGAACTGCGGTTTTATCAGGGCCACTATGTCCCCGCCCTCACTCAGTGCTCTGAATACGGGTGGTAGTATAAGTTCGAGGGATATAAAGGAGACGTCTATTACCGCCAGCCCGATCGGTTCTCCTATACTTTCCGGTTTCAGATGCCGGGCGTTCGTTCGCTCCAGGTTCACCACCCGGCTATCCTGGCGCAGCTTCCAGGCCAGCTGGCCGTAGCCCACGTCCACGCAGTAAACCCGTTTGGCACCCCGCTGCAGCAGGCAATCGGTGAAGCCCCCCGTGGAGGCCCCCACATCCAGCGCCACCGCGTCTTTGACCCGGATGCGGAAATGCTCCAGGGCGTGCTCCAGCTTCTCTCCACCTCTGCTGACATATTTTATCCCACCTCCACGGAGTTCCAATGAAGAAGCAGGGTCCACGCCGGCGCCGGCTTTGGTGGACGGTCGGTCGTTTAAAAGGACTTTTCCTGCCATGATGAGGGCGCGCGCCTGAGAGCGGTTGGAGGCCAGTTCCCTTTCCACCAGTAGGGCATCGAGCCTGACCTTTTTACGCATCAACTCCCTCAAAAATTATCAGTAGAAGGGGGGGGAGCATCGCAGGATTTTTTGCCGTTTTTGCTCTTAAAGGTGCACCTCATCGACACGGTGCACGGCTTTTACGGTTTCCCTCACGGCGGCGGCGATACCCTGGGCGTCTATGCCGTAGTTGGCTCTGAGAACGGGAAGAGGGCCCTGTTCTTCGACTTTTTCGGGCAGGCCCGCCCGTGTTACCTGTACCCGGGTGATGCCTTCGTCCTGGAAGAACTCGAGGACGCCGCTTCCGAACCCTCCGGTAAGAACGTTATCCTCGACGGTGACGAACTTTTGGACGCTGGAGGCGAGCCTCCTCAGCAGGTCTTCGTCCAACGGTTTAACGAACCGCATGTTAACTACTGTGGCCAGGATGCCTTCTTTTTCCAGTTCCCGGGCCGCTTCTAATGACGGGTAGACGGTGCTCCCCACGGCCAGGATTGCTATATCCTTCCCTTCGCGCATTACCTCGGCCGCTCCAATGGAGAGGATGTCTATCTCCGGTTTAATCTCTACGCCCTGTCCCCTCCCTCTTTGAAAGCGCAGTGTTACCGGGCCGGTGTGTTCAAGGGCCGTCTTGAGCATTGACGGCAGCTCGCTTTCATCCTTTGGAGCCATGATCACCATGTTGGGGCAGGAGCGCAGGAAAGACAGGTCGTAGGTGCCGTGGTGCGTGGGGCCGTCCTCGCCCACCAGGCCGCCGCGGTCGAGCACGAAAGTGACGGGGAGGTTCATGAGGCAGACGTCGTGCAATACCTGGTCGTAAGCGCGCTGAAGGAAGGTGGAGTATATGGCCGTCACCGGTTTGAAGCCTTCGATGGCCAATCCGGCGGCGAAGGTTACGGCGTGCTGTTCGGCCATCCCTACGTCGTAGAACCTGCCGGGGAACTTTTCCCCGAACTTATCCAGGCCCGTCCCGTCGGACATTGCAGCGGTTATTCCCACTATGCGGTTGTCTTCCTGGGCCAGCCTGGTCATGGTATCTCCGAAGACCTTGGTGTAAGTCGGCGGCCCCTCCTGGTTGGAGCATTTACCGGTGGAGATGTCGAACGGGCTAATGCCGTGGAAGGTTGTGGGGTCGTCCTCAGCGAAGGGGTAGCCCTTACCTTTTTTGGTGATGACGTGGACCAGAGCGGGGCAATCCAATAGCCGCACGTGCCGGAAGACGTCTATGAGATCGTTCAGGTCGTGCCCTTTTATGGGTCCTATGTATTTGAAACCCAGCTCTTCGAACAGCACACCGGGGGTAAAGAAGACTTTTAATGATTCTTCCACCCGTTTGATGAGGCTCTGGATTCGGCCTCCCTCCCTGGGGAGCCGCTTAAGAAGCTTTTTGGTATTGCGGCGCAGCCTTATAGAGAGTTTTCCCGTGAGCAGACGGCTCAAGTAGCTGGAGAGCGCACCCACGTTGGGGGAGATGGACATCTCGTTGTCGTTGAGGATGACCACGAAGTCCTTTTTGAGCGGCCCGGCGTTGTTCAAGCCTTCGAAGGCCATGCCGGAGGTCATCGAGCCGTCCCCGATTACCGCCACTACTTTGTGCTGTTCGCTTAGGTGATCCCTGGCTTCGGCCATGCCCAGAGCCGCCGAAATGGAGGTCCCGCCGTGGCCCGTGTCGAAGGTGTCGTAATCGCTTTCGGAGCGTTTGGGGAAACCGCTCAGACCCTGGAACTGGCGGAGGGTATGAAATTTGTCTTTGCGGCCGGTGATTATTTTGTGGGTGTATGTCTGGTGTCCCACATCCCAGACGATCCTGTCCCTGGGTGCGTCGAAGACGTGATGGAGGGCCAGGGTCAGCTCCACGGTGCCCAGGTTGGAGGCGAGGTGGCCGCCGGTTTGTGAGACCACCTTGATTATCAGCTCTCTTATCTCACCGGCCAGTGTATTCAGCTCTTCCAGGGAGAGGGATTTGAGGTCTTTGGGGCGCTCTATTCTTTCCAGGACGCTCATTAAACTTTCACTCCGAAGGTTTTTTAAAATCTACTGATACAAGCCAGTCGGATTTTATAAGGTATGGGATTAACAATTTCCCCCCAAGTTTAATACCCTTAATATTGCTCGGTATACCTAATACTATTTTACATAATAGTATCGGTATTTTCTACAAATATCTATAACTCCCGTACGTTTGGCTAATGGTCCCTGAAGGCGACGAAACAGGCGATGCGTCGCAGAGGGTCGGCTGCGGGGCCGAAACCGGAGAGATCGGCAAGCGCTTCCTCTATTAACTGCACGGTTCTTTGCCTGGATTTCTCAACGCCGTGGACGGCCGGATAAGTCGCCTTCCCCAGTTGCTGGTCGCCTCCTTCCGTCTCACCGGATTGTGATATGTCCAGCAGGTCGTCCACTATCTGAAACGCCAATCCTGTCTTGCCCCCATAATCGCTGATGGCTCTTACTTCCTCCTCGCTTCCTCCTCCTAGGATTGCCCCCGACCTGGCGGAGATTCTTATGAGGGCCGCCGTCTTGTTGCTATGTATGTAATCCAGGAGCGAGGGCTCGACCTCTCTGCCCTGGGAGATAATATCCACCGTCTGCCCTCCCACCATTCCCTCCACGCCCACGGCCCGGGCGATCTCTCCGGCGACGCCAAGCATCAGGGCGGGGTCGGTATCGGGCAATCGTCGTGCGTCGGTCATTACCATGAAAGCGTGGGTGAGGAGTGCGTCTCCGGCGAATATGGCCATGGCTTCGCTGAACACTTTGTGGTTTGAAAGTTTGCCTCTACGATAGTCGTCGTTATCAACGGATGGGAGGTCGTCGTGTATGAGGGAATAGGTATGTATTAGCTCGATGGCGCAGGCCGCGGGCAAGGCCTGTTCGCCTCTTCCGCCGACGGCTTCGGCCGAAGCCAGAACGAGGATGGGCCGCAGCCGTTTCCCTCCGGAAAAGAGGGTATAGCGCATGGCCTCCACTATGTCTGAGGGGCAATCCGGAGCGGGCGGTAATATTTCCTCCAGCGCCCTGTCCACCTGTTCCTGTTTTTCCTGCATGTATCCCGTCAACAGGAGCATTTCTTCTTCGGGTAAGCTCAGGGAGTGCTCTCCCGCGGACATGGTTTTATCCCTCCTCGCCGTCCCCTTCCTCGGAAGTTCCGGGGAAGGGCTGGGAACGAATCTCTCCTTCATCATCTCTGGACAGGGTCTCAATTTTTTTGTTGGCTTCATCCAGTTTCCGCGTACACCAGCGGGCCAGTTTGATGCCTTCTTCGAATATTTCCAGAGACCTGTCCAGCTCAGGTTCGCTCTGCTCCAGCTCCTGGACTATTTCTTCGAGCCGTTTAAGGGCATCTTCAAACTTCATTTCGGTCATTATTTTCATCCTCAATAATGCGTTCTTCCGTACGGCACAGGGCGCTCCCGCGGCTGAAGCGGAGCCTCAGCCTGTCTCCGGTTTCCAGCGCCGATGCGTCCTTTACCGCCTCCATTTCCGGCAATTTGTAGCAGATGCTGAATCCCCGCTCCAGCACGGCCAGAGGACTCAACGAGTTCATCCTGGCGGCCAGCTCCCTGTAACGGTGGAGCTTTCCTTCCATGACCACTCTTATGGAAGTCAGGAGGCCGCTTTCGCTGTTTTTCAACAGATCGAGGTAGCGGTTGACCAGACTGAGGGGAGAGAGTAGTTTGATCCCCTGTTTTAATCCGTTGAGTCGCTCAAATTTTGCCTTTACCTTTAGCTCCGTTTCCCTGCAGAGCCGCATTACCTGGTCGTCCACCTGCTGTTGAAATCCACCGATACGCTCCACGGGTATGACGAAAGGTCTTCGCCTGTAGATGCCTTCCAACCGTTCGCTATATATGTTAAGGGCGGCGCGGGTGGAATTGACCAGCCTGGCGCCGAGGTCCGCCACCCTGCGGCTGATATCTTCTTTGTTCATTACCACCATTTCCGCCGCCGCCGAAGGGGTGGCCGCCCTAACGTCGGCTACCATATCGGATATGGTGAAGTCGATCTCGTGTCCCACGGCGGAGATGACCGGTATGGATGAGGCGTAAACGGCTCTGGCCACCGCTTCTTCGTTGAATGCCCAGAGGTCTTCCAGCGAGCCGCCACCCCTGCCCACGATGATAACGTCTACTTCCGGCAGGCCGTGCCCCAGGGCGGGCAGGTTGTTGAAAGCACCTACGGCCTCGGCTATCTCTTCTGCGGCGCCCTCACCCTGCACGCGGACCGGGTAGAGCAGAACGTGCACGTTGGCGAACCTCCGCTCTATGACCCGCAGTATATCCCGGATGGCGGCCCCCGTGGGGGAGGTCACCACACCTATTCTCTGAGGCAGAAGGGGAAGCGGTCTCTTGTGCTTCTCATCGAAGAGGCCCTCTTCCATGAGACGCTGCTTCAACTGCTCGAAGGCGAGCTGGAGCGCCCCCACCCCT
>JAUXIQ010000196.1 GCA_030620925.1 Nitrospinota bacterium | reverse complement strand
TTCTTGTTCATTATTGCTATTTTAGTTTCTAAATCCGGGAGCTGAATATCGGCTATCAGGCCCCACTCAAAGCGAGAGCGCAGCCTCTCCTCTAATCCCGAAATCTCTTTCGGGAACCTGTCGCACGAGATTACTATCTGTTTGCTCGATTCGTGCAAAGTGTTGAAGGTATGGAAAAACTCCTCTTGCGTCCGGTCCTTCCCGGCGATGAACTGGATATCGTCCATTAAAAGAACGTCTATGTTTCTGTATTTGTTTCTGAAGTTCTCCATCCTGTCGCGCTGGAGGGAAGAAATAAGATCGTTGACGAAGCCCTCTGAGGTAAGGTAGAGGAGTTTGAAGGGGTGGGATTTTTTAAGCACCTGGTGGCCGATGGCATGCATCAGATGGGTTTTGCCCAAACCCACTGCGCCATATATAAATAGAGGGTTGTATGCCACCGCGGGCGACTCGGAGACGGCCATGGAAGCGGCGTGTGCGAACTGGTTGCTGGCCCCGACAACGAAGTTCTCAAAGGTATAAGAGGGATTGAGGCGGTGAGGCCAGCCGCCACCCTCACCGGGGGCCGGTTTGGGCTCGGGGGCCGCGGCGTCCGTCTCCTGATTCCCCACCTGGGTACAGATCTCGAACCGGATGGAGGGTGTTTCTTTAGATACCTCGCCGAGAGAATTCCTGATTATTGTGTTATACTCATCTGAGCATAGCCAGTCTTTGTGAAAACGGTTGGGAACGGATATTGTAAGTATGCCGTCTTGATATGATAACTGCTCCGTGGGCTTAAACCATGTCTCGTACACGTGGCTATGGACCCTGTCTTCAACGTTCTCCAGAACCTGCTTCCATAATAGATGTTCCATCGCCAGTCAACCCCCCCCCCTCCCCTGCGAGACTCTAAGGATGATAAAAAGTGATCAGGTAATGCACAGGCTTTTCCACAGATGTGGAAAAGTCTATAAATCAACACAGTGTAAGAACTTAAGTGATTTTAAAACAAAGTTTAGGCAGGGGAAGAGTGAAAAAAGGCACTTTTAAATAGTCTTCTGCATCATTTTCAGACCATCCCACCCAGCAGCCGATTATACCAAAACTATTTGGATTTGCAAGAAAAAGTTTCCATGAACCGAAACTATTAAAACTTTAAATTTCAATGGGTTGCAAAACTGCGCCACAATAAGCTAACAAAAACAACCAATTAGCCGTGAAATTATATTATAACGATGTTAGTCTCTATAAGTGCCTTACGGGGAAGGGTTTTCGCGCCGCGTTTTAAGACGCTCTGGAGTTTAAGCATAATTAAAATTAATTTTTTTTGCGATGCGCTTAAGGTTTTTGGAGGATTGTACTCTAAGCCACCTCTTAAGTGAATTCCGGAAGAATGGGCGGGGGTGGCAGCGTGAAAAAGGCGGTTAAATTATCGTTGATCAAAATGGAAGAATATGAGACTAATACTCTGCTCCTGCCCGATAAATTTTTATTTTGCGAGGCGGTCTTCTTTTCTCTTCAACCCCTAAAATATTTCCCTGGAGCCCACTATAGAGGAGGGTAATTATGCTGCTGTTCGAGACTATCCAGATAGGGAGCATGACCGTGCCCAATAGAATTTTTATGGGCGCTCTGCACCAGGGCTACGAGAGAGACGGGTATGTGACGCCCCGGATAGTCGATTTCTACGTGGAGCGAGGCAGGGGCGGAGCTGGCCTCATAAGCATAGGGGGGATGTACGTGGATCGGCTGGGGAAGGGCGGCAGAGAGTTTCTGGCCGTTGATGAGGACAAGTATATCCCCAAGCTGAAGGAGCTGGCGGATGCGATGCACAGGTATGATTGCCGGATAGCCTGCCAGCTTTTTCACGCCGGGCGCTACGCGCATTCCAGCGCCTTGGGTGAGGCCGCCGTCTCTGCTTCGGCCGTCCTCTCCCGCATGACGGGGGAGATGCCTCGGGAGCTCGGCGTGGAAGAGATAAGGGAGCTGGTGAAGAAATACGGGCAGGCGGCTTTAAGGGCGAAGAAAGCCGGGTTCGACTGCGTTGAGGTCATGAGTTCCGAGGGTTACCTGTTAAACCAGTTCCTTTCTCCTCTCACCAACCGGCGGCAGGATGAGTACGGCGGGGATCTGGAGCGCCGCATGCGCTTTCCCCTGGAGGTAATCGAGGGCATCAAGGGGGCTTGCGGGAGGGACTTCCCCGTGGTGGTCCGCCACTCGGGGGCCGATTACATGGAGGGCAGCACCACCTTCGAGGAGGCCAAGATCATAGCCTCCAACATGGAAGCCGCCGGGGCCGACTGCATAAACGTGGGTGTGGGGTGGCACGAGTCGCGAGTGCCCACGGTTTATCACGGTGTGCCCGGGGGGGCGTTCTCTTACCTGGCCCGGGGGATAAAGGAGGCAGTGGATGTCCCGGTGGTGAGCAGCAACAGGATCAACCACCCCCACCTGGCGGAGGCCATCCTTCAGCAAGGGCACGCGGACATGGTTTCCATGGCCCGGCCGTTGATCGCCGACCCCCATCTTCCACGAAAGGCCAAAACCGGGAAGCTGAATGAGATAAACATGTGCGTCGCCTGCAACGTGTGCCTGGACACCATCTTCGGGGTCGAGGGGGGCGAGAGCTTCTGCGCCATCAACCCTCAGGCCGGCCGCGAGCGCGAGCTGAAGATAAGGAAGGCCGGGAAGAGCAAGAAAGTGGCCGTCGTAGGCGGCGGCCCTGCGGGCCTGGAAGCGGCCCGGGTGTTGGCCCTGCGGGGCCACAGGGTTACTATCTTCGAGCGCTCCTCGAGGCTGGGCGGGCAGTTGCTCCAGGGCGCGACCATCCCCGGCAAGGGCGAGTTCAACAATTTAATTAATTATATGACCGCCCATATGGAGAAACTCAAGGTAAACGTTAAGCTCGATACCAGGGCCACCCCTGAAATGATCACCCGGGGGAGGTTCGATGCGGTAGTGGTGGCTGCGGGGATAAAGCCCCTGGTACCGGATATCCCGGGTGTTAAGTCAAAGAACGTGGTGGGGTATGTGGAAGCGCTTGAGGGCAAAGTGCCGGTGGGCGAGTGGGTGGCCATAATCGGTGCCGGGGGGGTGGGCTGCGATGTGGCCCTGAAGGTCGCCAAGGAGGGCGCCGCCGGCGCCGACGCCGCGGTATATCTTGCGGAGAACACAGCGCTGCCGGCCCAAGAGGCACTTGGTCTTGCCCTCACCGGTCGGCGGGTCACGCTGATGCGCCGGGGTAAGCATATCGGGAATCTGATCGGGCGCACCACGCGCTGGGCCGTGCTTCAGGACTTATCAAAGCTCGGAGTGCGCATGCTCGCAGGCGTGCAGTATAAAGAGATAAACGAAAAAGGGGTGCTCATAGAAAGGGAGGGCAAGGAGGAGCTGGTGGAGGCGGATACGGTTATCCTCTGCGCCGGGCAGGAGCCGAACGACTACATATACCGACGCCTGAAAAATAAGGTCAAGGAAATTCACCTGATAGGGGGAGCCAGGAAAGCCGCCGAGCTTAATTGCAGGCGCGCTATATATGAAGGCGCCATTACCGGTCGCCAGGTATAGCTACACCCTGCCTCCCGGGGATACGACGTCGGGTGCATGCTCGAACGACGATTCCCCTGCCCCATTGTGCGGGGCTAGGCTCCCAGGTAGGCCTTGCGCACGTGGTCGTTGCTGAGAAGGTTGGATGCCTGATCTTGCAGCCCTATTGAACCCGTTTCCAGCACGTAACCGTAGTCGGCGATCTGAAGGGCTTTATTGGCGTTCTGTTCCACGAGGAGAATGGTGATGCCCGCCTTGTGGATTTCGCTGATTATTTCAAAAATTTCCTTTACGAAGAGTGGGGCCAGACCCAGTGAGGGTTCATCCAGCATCAAGAGCTTGGGCTCACACATGAGGGACCTGCCTATGGCCAGCATCTGCTGTTCACCCCCGGAGAGGGTTCCCGCATGCTGGTTCCTCCTCTCGGCGAGGATCGGAAAGTGGCCCTGGACGCGCTCGAGGTGCTCCTCGATTTTCTTACTGCCTCTGAGTGTGTAGGCCCCCATGCGCAGATTCTCGGCCACTGTTAATTCAGGAAACAGTTCCCTGCCTTCAGGCACCTGCGATATCCCTGCTCGAACGATCTTTTCGGGCGGTATGTTATCTATGCGCTGGCCCATGAACTCTACTTCACCACCGGTGATGGGCACGATGCCGGATATGCTTCTGAGGGTGGTGGATTTCCCTGCGCCGTTAGCCCCCAGGATGGTTACTATTTGACCTTCCGGCACCTCCAGGGAAATACCTTTGAGGGCCTGAATATTGCCGTAATGAGCAGCCATATTATTTATTTTCAGCACCGCCCTACTCCTCCTCTCCGAGATAAGCTTCGATGACGTCTGGGTTGTTTTGAATTTCGCTGGGGTCGCCCTCGGCGATCTTGCTGCCGAAGTTTAATACCGTAATCTTGTCTGAAATCCCCATGATCAAACGCATGTCGTGCTCGACCAGGAGGACCGTGAGCCCGTATGATTCTCTGATCTCCCGGATGAGCTCAGCTTTTTCTTCAACTTCCTGCGGGTTCAGGCCGGCCGCGGGTTCATCCAGCATCAAGAGCTTGGGATTGAGCGCCAGGGCACGGGCCATTTCGATTCTCTTCTGAATCCCGAAGGGGAGGCCGCCGGCCAGCTGTTGGGCGAAGGCCATGAGGTTCAGGAATTCCATTATCTCGACGGCGCGCTCCCTGACTTTTCTTTCATCCTCTTTGACTGTCTTGCTGAACAAGGCTCCTCCAAGCAACCCTCCGCGCTGGTTAAGGTGCTGGCCGACCAGTATGTTCTCCATGGTAGTCATGTTTTCAAAGAGCTCTACGTTCTGAAAGGTGCGGGC
>JAUXIQ010000191.1 GCA_030620925.1 Nitrospinota bacterium | reverse complement strand
TGAGGAAGCGTTTCTCCTCCAGCCCGCAGGCGCCCGGAAAGACTCCCCACAGCGGGGCCGACACGATTTTAATATTAGGAGGAAGCAGAGGAGCCAGGAGTATCAACAAGGCGGTAATGGAAGCGCTCCCGCTTCTATCATCCTGGAAAGAGCCTCTGAGAATAATCCACCAGACCGGTGAGGAGGACTATCAGGAGGTGAGCGCCGCTTATGCCTCGTCAGGGCTGGAGGCGGAGGTTGAACCCTTCTTTCAAGATATCGACAGGTGCTACCTCGAGGCGGACCTGGTCCTCGCCCGGGCGGGTGCTACCACGCTGGCCGAGCTCATGGCCTGCGGGAAGGCCTCCATACTCGTCCCCTACCCCTTCGCCGCGGGCAGCCATCAAGAGGCCAACGCTATGGAGCTAAAACGGGTCGGTGCGGCGGAAGTGGTGCCGGACGCGGAGCTCAACGGTCAGCTCCTGGCGGGCACCATCAAAAAGCTTATCGAGGACAGCGAAATGCTGGAGGAGATGAGTAACCGTTTGGCAGGGTACGGGAGACCCGATGCAGCCGTAAAAGTTGCAGACCTGATTTACGATCTGGTTTACAATAACTCTACTTCTACGAAGGAGAAACGTTTGAACAGGTCCAACCCGGACGCGCACCTGTTATAGGAGAAAGGATGTTCAGGAACACACAACGTATCCATTTCGTGGGAATCGGCGGCATCGGGATGAGCGGCATCGCTGAAATTTTGCTCAGCATGGGCTATAAGGTCAGCGGCTCCGATCTGGTGGAGCGGGATACGGTTAGACGATTGGTGGAGCTGGGAGCTGAGTTTTATCTCGGCCACCACCAGGATAACCTCCGGCAGGCCGACGTGGTGGTCGTTTCCTCCGCCGTGTCCGAAGACAACCCCGAGGTGATGGTCGCCAGAAGGAGTGCCGTTCCCGTCATCCCCCGGGCGGAGATGCTGGCCGAACTGATGAGAATGAAATATGGGGTGGCGGTCGCCGGGAGCCACGGAAAAACAACCACCACATCCATGGTCGCCGCCGTGCTCTCTGAAGGGGAGCATGACCCCACGGTTATCATCGGTGGGAAGGTGGACCAACTGGGAAGCAGCGCCCGCCTGGGAAAGGGCGACCTGCTGGTGGCCGAGGCGGACGAAAGCGACGGCTCCTTTTTGAAGCTGACACCCACCGTGGCTGTGGTCACTACCCTGGATGAAGAACACCTGGACCATTACAAAGACCTGGGAACGATAAAAAAGGCTTTTCTCGATTTCATTAACAAGGTGCCCTTCTACGGGCTGGCCGTGCTCTGCACCGACCAGGAACACATCAGGGACATTCTTCCCAAGGTAGAAAAAAGGTACGTTACCTACGGCCTGCAAGGGTCGCTGGACTACACAGCCGACGAAATATCCTTCTCCGGGATGCAAACCAGCTTCCAGGTTCAGCACCGGGGCCAGAAGCTGGGAGAAGTGAGCATCGGGATGCCGGGTCTGCACAACGCCTACAACGCACTGGCGGCCATTGCCGTGGGATTCGAGTTTGGGATGGATTTCAGCGCCATCCGCGGAGCACTTAAAGATTTCAGCGGCGTGCAGCGGAGGTTTCAGATAAAAGGCCGGGTGGGAAACACCATGGTGGTGGACGACTACGGCCACCATCCCACCGAAATAAAAGCTACCCTGCGCGCGGCCCGGGAGGGATGGCCCGATCGCAAGCTGGTAGTGGTGTTCCAACCCCACCGCTATACCAGGACCAGAGACCTGCTGCCGCAGTTTTTCGGCAGCTTCAATGACGCCCACACCCTTATCCTGACCGACATTTACCCCGCGGGCGAGAGGCCGATTCCGGGCATAACCGCGGAACTCATCAAAGAGGGAATAGAGAAAGAGGGCAAATGCAAGCCCATCTTATGCCCTGATAAAGGAGAGGTTCTCCCTTTGCTTAAAAGTCTGGACCTGGACGATGCCATCCTGTTGACCCTGGGGGCGGGTGACATCTCGCAGGTTGGGGAGGATTATCTGGACCAGGCGGATTGACCCTTCGACCCAGGACCGGCATAAATGGAGAAACATTATTGACCGCTCACCCCATCGACACGCATGCTTTATCACAACTACCGGTGAAGAAACTGCACCGCCGGCCAATGAGGGAGTTTACCTCACTCAGGGTAGGAGGGGAAGCGGACATAATACTCTTCCCCGAAAACATGGACGAATTGCAGGAAGTGGCCTCAACCGCCGTCTCCCGCGGCATCCCCCTCTACCCTCTGGGCGGAGGCACCAACCTGTTGGTAAGTGATCAGGGGATACGCGGCGCCGTGGTTTCCCTGTTCAGAGGCTTTAATTATATTTCTACTGAAAACGGGAACGGCCAGGGGGTGATAGTCAGGGCGGGTGCAGGCGCCAGCCTGTCGCGGGTCTGCCTCTTCGCACTTAATAAAGGGCTGGAGGGACTGGAGGCGTTGACGGGCATTCCCGGTTCTCTTGGCGGGAGCCTGACCATGAACGCCGGAAGAAACTCGGCCTCCATAGGAGACAGAGTCAAAACGGTAAAAATGCTGACAGGAAAAGGGGAGCTGGTTTCCTTCACCCGACAGGAGATAGATTTTGGATACAGACGCGCCGAATACCCGGCCAGGGGGGTGATTGTGGAAGCGGAGTTGGTGCTTGGCAGAAGCGCGGAACGGGTTGTGAAAGCACCGGACAGGCCCTCACCATCCAGGCAAGTGCTCCCTTTCAACGCGGGTTCCATCTTCAAAAACCCTCCGGGGCAAAGCGCCGGGACCCTCATGGAAGAGTGTGGGCTAAAGGGAGAGCGCGAAGGGGACGCTCAGATTTCCCACCTACACGGCAACATCATTGTGAATAGGGGCAGCGCAAAAGCTGCACATATCTTAAAACTCATGGAGCGCGCCAGGGAATCGGTCGCCGCCCGCTTCGACATCCGTCTGGAAGAAGAGATAAAGGTGATCGGCGAATAGTAGGGTGGCGGAGGGATAATACCCATTGAACGCTGTAAAGACGGTCTATTTAATAATCCTGGTAATGGGGACAATCATAGCCCTTCAAGAGGGTAAAAAATGGATAACCACCTCCGCTTACTTTCAAGTAACGACGCTGGAGATAACGGGCAACGAACATATCGACCCTGAGGAAGTCAAAACTCTCGGTCGTATAAAAGCAGGGCAAAACATTTTCACCCTGGATACGGAAACTGTGCGCCGCAAGGTGCTCATACACCCCAGGGTGAAAGAGGTTGCGGTGAAAAGAAAGCTCCCTCGCACCATAACGATAGATATCGTGGAGCGAAAAGCGCTCGCCGTGCTGGAAGGCGCGCCCCGCGCCTTGCTGGATGAAGATGGGGTGGTGCTTGAGCTGAGAAGAAACGGCGCCTCCCCGGGGTTACCATACATAGCAGGGGGAGAGGAAGTGGAAATAATTCCGGGCCAGTATATAAGCGGAGAGAAAACGCTCAGAGCTCTCATAATAGTAAAGGCCGTATCCTCGCTCCCCTTTGTTCCTGAGGGGGAGCTGTACAAGGTCAACACAGAGAACGTCGGCCTGGAAACTATACAATTGCGGGGATACAAACCTCCCATAGTGATAGGCACTGATTCCATCGGCGATAAACTAAAGCGCCTCTATGCCATAGCCGACCATATCCACCCGCAGATGGATGCCATCAGATATATAGACTTGACTTTTCCTGATAAAGTGGTAGTGAGATATCAACAGAAAGGCGGTGCAAGGCAGCAGTGAGGAATTCGAAAACCATAGCCGGCCTGGATATCGGGACCACGAAGATATGCGCCCTGATAGGACACCGCGGGGAATCGGGGGACCTGGAGATTATCGGGATGGGAGTACACCCTTCCCGGGGTCTGCGTAAGGGGATGGTCATCAACGTCGAGGCCACGGTGCACTCCATTAAACAGGCCGTACGGGAGGCGGAAGCGGCGGCGGGAGTCAAAATCGATTCCGTTGTGGTGGGAATCGCAGGTGAGCACATCATCGGTGTCAACAGCAACGGGGTCATCGCCATAAAGCATGGGGAAGTATCCAGCGAGGACATGAGGCGGGTGCTGGACGCTGCAAGGGCGGTGGCCATTCCCATGGACCGCGAAATTTTACACGTCATCCCTCAAGAATATATCGTCGACGATCAGGAAGGTCTGAAAACTCCCCTGGGTATCTCCGGTGTAAGGCTGGAGGCCAGGGTTCATATCATAACCGGGTCATTAGTATCCGCCCAAAACATCGTAAAATGCGTCAACAGGGCCGGTCTGGACGTCAGGGACGTAGTTCTGGAACAGCTAGCCTCCAGCGAGGCCGTACTCACCGGGGACGAGAAAGAACTCGGCGTGATACTGATAGACATAGGAGGGGGGACGACCGACGTGGCGGTGTTCGACAAAGGGAGCATTATGCATACCTCTGTGCTCCCCGTGGGCGGAAGCCAGGTCACCAATGATATAGCCGTAGGGTTGAGAACCCCGCTGGAGGAAGCTGAGCGCATAAAGCGGACTCATGGGTGCGCTTCCAAGGCCATGTTGGAGGATGACGGCCTGCTGGAAGTCCCCACCGTGGGGGGCGGCGAGTCGAGGCTGCTGTCTCACAGGCTACTCTGCGAGATCATAGAACCGAGAGGAGAGGAACTGTTCAGCCTGGTCAAAGACGGCCTTTCTGAAGAGAGGATGGATGGGCTCACCGGGTCAGGTGTGGTAATAACCGGCGGCTCCTCTATCATGAAAGGCATGAGGGAGATAGCTCAGCAGGTATTCAAACTTCATGCCCGCATAGGGTACCCGTCGGAAGTGAAAGGTCTCACCGAGATCTCTCGAAGCCCCATTTACGCAACATCGGTGGGTCTGTTGCTTTACGGGCATAGACACCCGGCCAGCGGCAAAGTATACCGCGCGGGGAAAGAGGAGA